>JAAERO010000401.1 GCA_024230315.1 Hyphomicrobium sp. | reverse complement strand
TTGATCGTGCGTTCCGCGGCACCCTGATAGCTTTCTGATTTCTGTCTCATCGTTCACTCCTGATTGGTGACGATGAGCCAAAAACACTCCCTTATGCAAAGGCCTCAATTAGTCCCATGGGCGCTGATGTCAGACACCGCGGTGAAGAGTGCCCTATGGACCAGAATTACAGTTTCGCCAGCGGAAAGCCGCTTATCGCGGGCTACGGCCCTTGGAACTTTGCCAAACAGGTTCTTTCGATAGAGATCCGATTTTAAAGTACCTCTAGGCTGTGGCGTTAGAGAATTTTTGTAAGTTTCAACTGCGCTGCCTAATTGCACTTCGGTAAGCCCCCTGAAAATTTTTCATTACGGGGACTTGCTGAAATTCCGCCCTTCGGTTATCCAGCTTTCGCATTCGATGCCCCCTATTGATTCGTTTTGCACCGATTGGGACGGTGCGGCGAAACGCTGGACAAAAACGCAAAAACGCGCGCCTTTTCGGGCCATCTCAGGACCGACGAAGGCGCGTTTGCTATTTGGGCACAATACTCAGCCATAGGATGAGCTGGTTCGCTTGCATTGGCAAGAGCTTGGGCGGATTAATTGGTGGACGCAGGCATCTTTGAGCGGCGATATTCAAAGCGCCATACGGGCTCAATGACGGAGACTTTGTTCATTACGTTGAAGGCGCAAATGACTCTGAGTGGGTCTGTGCGGCCGTTTAAGCACCTATCTGGAATTAACTCACCAACGTCGATGCAAAACGCGTCACCAAACGTGATGTCGTTTGAAGTATGACAGAGTTGTATCCGCTTCACGCGGTTCGAAAACCTTACCGGCACCGCATGCCGAAATGCGTGCCGGTAATCAGGATCATGACCGCGATGTTGAGCGCGAACTACGTGGCCAATGTGCGTGCACAAACGTGACCAACACCTGGCACAGCGCGCGCACCTAGTCTGGCACCGCGTGCGCGGCGAAAATCCGCAAGCCGTTGATGATGCGAACGATAAGTCTGTCCGTGCCAAGCAAATGCCTGGCACAGGCCACGCACACAACGTGGTCGTGACCGTGCACACAAGCTGCACAGCAGCGAGTGCTTACCCTGCTCGAAGTTGAGCTCACTGTCACGCTTAGCAGCTAGCAGTACCGCGAGATGATAGCCCCGAACTTTACTGCTAGCTATGTCTACGGCAGCTAGCAGTATATAAAATGATAGCGTTAACCTTGTGTTAACCTGCTAGCTACGGTATTGCTAATAGCAGTTTACGTAAACTGATAGCTGTTGATCGAAATAGCTAGCAGTCGGATTCACCGATAGCAGTGGGGACAGCCAGCATGCACACGCTGACGCTAGCAGCATCAAAAGGCGGAGTTGGTAAAACAACTTTGTCGAGCGCTATTGCTGTCGAGGCAGCGAGAAAGCATCAGGTCGGTCTGTATGACCTTGATCCGCAGCAATCGCTCGCCCGCTGGCATGAGCTTAGGGCCAACGGCGACAACATCAGCATCATTGAGGCCCGCAGTGCCGAGGATGCCCTTTCGGCCGCGACTGAGCAGGGGTGCGACCTACTGATCATCGACACGCCGCCCGCGTTGATGCTGGCCATTCAGCCAGCAATCGAGATCGCAGACCTCGTGGTCATACCGTGCAAGCCATCCCCCATAGACGTTGAGAGCATCGATCCTACCGTTGAGCTAGCGCAGACCGCCGGCAGGCCGTTCGTGTTCGTTGTCAACATGGTGCCGACGCAGGGCGGGGCGGGCCTGACCAAGGGCACGCGAGAATTCCTGAAATTTAACGGCGATGTCATGCCCCAGGCGGTTTCACAAAGGCTGCCCTACACAGCGGCGATGGCATCGGGGAAAAGCGGCCCCGAGGTCGAGAGAGACAAGAAGTGCGCCGGCGAGATCCAGACCCTGTGGCGTGCGATCTCGCGGAAACTCCATGGCTTAGGCAAATGAGGCGCGCCATGACACACGATTTCGATGCCAACACCATTCTCCAGCTCAGAAACCGCAAGCGTGCGGTGAAGGGTAGCTCCGTTGAAGAGCGCCGTACGCTGGAGCGCCAGGCGACAAGTCAGAAGCAGAAGCGCCGCAAGAAAACCGGTCGCACCAAGCAGTTCAATATGCGTCTGAGAGAAGAGCTGTGTGCTCAAATCGATGCCTGGACGGAGGCAGCAAGCAAGGCGCAGGGGCGCAAGGTGCTGAAAGCCGAGATTATCGAGGAAGCGCTGGAACTATACCGCGCATCGTTGAAGAAGAAGGGGGCGTAACGTGAGCTATATTCTTTGGTTTCTCGCCTATGTCGGCGCGGCACTGAGTGCCGCCAATGCCGGCTGGTATGGCTTGAGTGCGTCTGATCCCGGCATGGGTGCGTACCTCTCTGCGGCGGTGCTAGCATTTGTGGCGGTGCTAGCGGTTCATGGACTTGCTATCGGTGCGCACGTGTGGCGCGCTGGCCATCCCATGCTCGGCACGCTCGTGGCCGTTGGTCTCTTGACGTGCTTCACCGTCACACTTGGCGGTGGCATGGGCACTATCGTCAATCGTGCGGCAGGCACGGAAGCCAAGCGTACAGACCTCTCAACCAAGTTTGCCGATGATCGTGCAGAGCTCTCGCGTATCGAGCGCAAACGCTCTGGTCTTCCCGCTGCACGGCCCTCCGGCACTGTCGCGGCTGAGATCGCGGCGACAAAACGTAACCGCCTCTATGATCGTTCCAAGCAGTGCACCAATGCGACGGCGACTTCTAGCCGTAAGTTGTGCGCCACGATTGACCGTCTCGGCGCGGAACTGGCAGCCGCGTACCAAGCAGAACGTCTTGATGCGCGTGCGGCTGCACTTCGTGATCGCCTGCACCAAGCTAATCCTGAAACGCACCGCAAAACCGATGCGCCGGCTACGGCGATGGCGCGCCTGCTATCCATTGATCCCGGTTTGGCGTCGGCGCTCTATGCGTTTTCCGTCTCGTTGGCCCTAGAGCTGGGCGCGATGCTTGCGATGCTGGCGGCCGAACTGACATCGGCTGCGAGGCGGCGCCAACCGCTACAGCCGATCCCAAGGGCCGAGCTTCTGCCTGTCGAGATTCTCGATACGCAGCCCGAGATCGATGCACCGCAGATTAGTGACAATCGCCCCATGGCCCGTGTTGATCAGTTTGTGCTGGAGCGGCTCATCGCGACGGAAGGCGACAACGCCATCGACGTGGCGGCTATCCACACAATCTACTGTGCCTGGGCCGAGAAACTGGGGTGCAAGGCTCTTGCGCGCAAGAAGTTCGAAAGCTTGTTTGTCGCGCTGTGCGGTGCTGTCGGTCACGCCGTCGAGCGTCGCGGCAAACGCCAGTATGCGATTGGGCTCAAGATGGCGGCGTAACAGAAGAGGACAGTTTAACGAGCGCAAAGGGGGACACACATGGAGCGCTTAGCGGAAATCATCAATGTCATCCACGACGCTATTCTTATCGCGCTAGGAATTTCGGCACTAGCGTTTGCGGTGTGGGTGACACCAAAGCTTTTGGCAATGACATGAGCAGGAACACCGGGGTCACACGGACGAGGGGAACTAATGAATACGCTCTGCATCAAGACGGATGGATACTCATGGACGACCTGAGACGAGGGTTGCCCGACCTTGATGACGCTGAGTTCGCCGACCTCATGCTCAAGATGGAGGGCGACGGATTGGCAGAATTCAAGCTGGTGGAGGACACGACCTGGATGCGGGTCACACATCTGGGCATGTCTACCGCTGACAAATGGCATGACGCGCTATCGACGGCGCACTGACGAGGGGGCAACCATGGATTTGGACATCATAGGTTGGATACTCGTAATCGCGCTGCTCATAGCTTTGTGGTTTGAAGCTAACGGTATACGCACAGCCGCCGACCTACATCACAAATGGACAGCCCGAAAACTCGAAGAGCTTGAGAAAAAGATCGAGCGCCTAGAGCAGCGGGGGCAACAATGACACTCGATGCAACATTGATCTGGCTTGGAGCCATGGCGACGATGCTGCTCATCACCTACATCGACGGGCTTTTTTGATTGAGAGGTATGCGCGGATACCCTATGAGTTGCGCCTCAGCAGGTAGGTATCCATGATCCAACCTCGCTCCGCCCTTGCTTGCTTGCGAATGCGCTGAATGTCGCCTGCAACCTCGCTCATTTTGCCAGAGACGAGTATCTCGTATTCCGTGCCGAGGTAGGCACCCCAGAAGATATCGACGTCTTCGTTTTCCGCGGCTTTCAGACCTTCCCCTGAATCAAGCATCACAATAATGCTATCGGAGTCAGGTAGCTCCTCGGCAAGCTTGCGCCCAGTGGTGATGTGGATCGACTCGCCGATCGTATTGAGCGCAACATTGTGCCGCGCGGCCAATGCCTGAATGCTGCTGATGCCAGGAATTATCTCGCAATCAAACTCCAGCGAACCGTCGCCTCGAACATTTTGCAAGATCCGCAGTGTGCTGTCGTACAAAGTGGGATCACCCCAGGTTAGAAATGCCGCGCATTCCCCCTCGCGCATCTCGTCTTTGATGAAAGACTTGAGAATCTCCGCCCTCTCTTGGTGCCACGATTGCACGCCGGCCTTGTAGGAAGGGGTCGTCGCATCGCGTGCCGGGCTGCGAACTGTGAAAAACCGATACTTCCGGTCTTTGATGAAGCGATCGCAGATCTCTTTGCGCATTCTAACGAGGTCATCCTTGTCCTCGCCCTTCTCGAAGACAAAGAACACATCGACGCTATTGAGCGCGTTGATCGCTTGGATCGTCATGTAATCGGGGTTGCCCGCACCAATCCCGATAACGAAGGCTTTCTTCATCCGACATTCCCCAAGTAGTCCTTCATTTTCGTTCAGTGCGCCCAATTTTCCTCGGCCAACACGTCACGTTGAGCCGAGCTTCGCTTGTTGGTCGAGGTTTAGCCAATGGCGATGGCTCCTTGATCGTTTCGTTGCGTGTTTGCATGTCGCAAGACGT
>JAAERO010000400.1 GCA_024230315.1 Hyphomicrobium sp. | reverse complement strand
CGCTTCTTGAACGCCACACTCCATCGACGACGTGGGGTCCTTGATCTTGATGCCATGAGGTAAGTGTCCGCTTAAAGCCAAGTGGACACTATGATTGCGTTCGCAGGGCTATGTAAGGCGCCGTTGGCCGGACGCTTACTTGAGATCTAGGGTGATGCGTTTTTCAAGCGTCACGCAACGCCGCCCCGAGCTTAGTGCACCTGCCCCACAGATCCCACATTCTGTTAACCAGGGTTTGGAGTTCCGGTCCGTCCGGCGGCCGAGATAGACCCAACAAGATTTGCTGAATCTCCAGATGTTCCTTCGTTAAAGCGTCAAGTTCGGCTTGGCGCTCCGCTGCAGAATCTGGAAGGGGCTTTTCGGGAATGCTCAAGCCCCGCGGGACGCCAAGGGCCTCACGCCAAGCCTTGCGTTCAGCCGCAAATTTTTGACTGAGCATGTAATGGCCGTATTCGCTGAGGGTGCTGGTCATTCCCTCCTCAATCTCGAGATCAGCCTTGCGCTTCGACATAGGCGCACGCTCCTTTTTTCTTGGTGAAGAGCACGTGGAACCGCCCGACACGCAAATCCAGCAGTGTTCTTTGGCATGCCCAATTATACCATGCCCGCGTGTGGCCACTTAGCTACGCAGGGTCAGCAAAAAGCGATCCAGCATCAAGGAGGGCAAGTCGATCTATCAGGCGAAGTGACCCCGAACGGCCGATTAGAGAAGCGGACATCGTGCAACGTGCCCAATCCCTGATACTTGAATGCCAAGAATATTCTTGGAACCGCCAGGAGCCCCTCAGCAGGGAACTAACCCGCCATGACTGTGACCAGCGCGATGACGTGCCCCTAGATGAGTCTTAGATGAGTCACAGAGAGTCACACACGGCGATATTCGATTTCTGCGGTGCCAAGGGACTCAGTAAACAAAACGGCCGTGTACGGGCTTCCCCGAGGCAGCAGCGAAAGTTGCATTTGCAAACCCAATTCTGCTCTCTCTTGGGACCAATGTGTTCGCCCTGGATAAGACCCCGACATGCGCGCCCATCCGTGCGTTCTGCTGGCGAACTCACCAAAACGCCGATCACGCGTCAGCTCGACAAGCCTATTTTTCGTATGAGTCCCTCGATCCAAGTGTTCAGCAGCTCGTCGTAGCGCTCTTTCAGCCGCCAGTACGTCGCCCAGTGCATCCCCCGAGGCTTTGGTGGGAACTCTTCATTGCCTATGATATTGCCTATGGTAATGGCATTCCATTTACCGCCAACCCGCTTTCTAAGCTTGTCGGCTTGCTCGGCCGCGCGCTCATAGGCCGGCTCGTATTGGGACCGACACGTGAGCCCGTGGCAGCGTCGGCAGCGGAACCGGGAGCCTCCGTAGAGCACGCGGCAGCCCCTTCCGCAGCCTAAGCACTTGAACCATGCGCGCCGGCCACCGAAGCGCGTCGGGGTCCAAACGTATGGCATAGTTTCTGAAACGTCTTCCCAGGCACCGTCGTTGTCGCGGCGCGTCCGGTACATGAGGCGCACGCCGTTGGGGAGGGCCAGGGCGTTGAGGTTATTGCCTGTCTGCTTACCACCTCGCGACCAGGTGATTGAAACCGGTCGTCCTGAGCGCAATAGGCTGTTGCGCCGGACCCAGGCGAGATCGAGCGCGAGATGGCCCTCGCATCGCTTGCTACGGTTGGATGCATAGCGGCTAGAGCTTCGTCCGCCCATTTGCATGTCTCCAGTCCTCTCGAAATCTTATGGGAAATCGCGCCAAAGGGATCAGTTAGGTTTTTGTGTTCGTCCGCGCGCGCCCCGCTTGACTGCGTTTTCATATTTGATTTCGGCGATGCGTCTGGCGATCCGCGGGTAGGTGAAGAAGTCGTCGTAGAGTCGCTCAACATCGTAGCCGCGCCCGCAGCCACAGCGGAAATGATTCAAGACGGCTTGCTCCAGGTCGCCAGCTTTGTCCTGCTCCTCTTTGGTCAGGCCCGTGTGAATGATGAAGCGCGCAGCGTCATCAATGCCCTCCTCATCTTCTGCCGGAAAGTAGTAGTCGAAGAACCAAAGAATGTGCTCCTTCTGCTCCTCAGGGTCGTCTCCCCATGGGGGGGTGGTTTTTTCATTATCTCCAGCGCTCCTTCACGTTTGCGTCCTGTCACTCCTCAGCACGGGCGTCGATTTCAGTAGCTTTCACTATCCGCTGTGCCGTCTTTCAGCTCGAGGACGTCTGGTTGTTGAGAGTCTCAGGCGTCTTGCGTTGCTGTTAGCGCGCGGCCACTTCGCGTTGGCGCGCTTCACGCTCTCCGCGGTCGCGCTCTGCACGCGCGAATGTGCAGCGCGGCAGACGGCTGTCAGGCCATCTTGTGCGAACCTCGTCGGCAGGAACGCTGAAGCGGGCTTGTGTTCCCCGCAATTAGCGCCCGTCTTCTGCTGAACCGATTCTGTATGGCCCGAGGTTGGCCGCTGACGGACATTATTGCCCTGACTTGAGAGTGAGCTACGGGCACACTTCTCGTGACTCCGGCGCGAAGTTGGTGTTGTGCCCGCACCGTGGTGTCAACGGCGGAGTAAAAACCGGCCACCGTGGCGGAGTAACATTAGGCCAGCTGATGTAGGGGCGGTTGAAGCAGGAAGGCCCCTTTAGCTAAAGGGGCCTTCTTGTTTTCGGCGGTTGGTGTGGTGCTGTCAGGTTG
>JAAERO010000399.1 GCA_024230315.1 Hyphomicrobium sp. | reverse complement strand
CACGCCTTTCGCCACAATCGCCGCAAAACCAAAGGCGTTGGCCGCCTTGTCGCGCGATGTCTCGAAAACATGGTGACAAGACAACCACTCACGATGCGTCGCCTCATTCAAGACACCCACGAATGCCGGGAATTCGAAGGTGTCTCCTATTGAACCGGACTAAAGCGGAGAGGTATGTTGCTCGACAGATAGAGATTTGACGGTTGCCGGAGACGGCACGGTCAAGGAACAGGCCCGCCAGGGGAAACCTTGGCGGGCCGTTGGTGTGTTCTAGGCCTTTTTGGCGAAGTCTGTGGACGCGCCGGCATGAGCTTGCGCAAGATCAGTGCAAAGCTCGCCGAGCCTGGTCATCTCAACGAGCGTGGTCGCCCTTTCAATCCGCGCAGCGTCAAGACCACGGTCGAACGGTACTTGGGTGTCTATTCGCCCAAAGTCCTGCCCGGCCCAGGCGCTAACAGATGCCGTCCCAACTAGGCCTTGAGCATCCGGAGTCTATTCATGACCGAAGAAGAGAAGAAGTAGTACTACAAGCGGCTGGACGATTTCGTGCAAGCCGCGAATCACGAGAAAATCATGTCGAATAAACACTGCGAGAACAAGGATCACCCTGAGCGTGTTGGCGCCGTAGCCGCAGTCAAGCACACGTTAAAAAGGTTAAGCGAGATTGCCGATCAACTTTAGTGTCGGCAGTCCGTACGCACTGCGCCGTTCTCGATCGTTCATTTGACCAGACGATAAAGGCCCGCCAGGGGAAACCTTGGCGGGCCGTTGGTATGTCTTAGGCTTGTCGCATCGAGAAGGCCCGGACGGCGGTCGAAGAGTTCAGTGCTATCGCTGAAGGCCATCCTGGCCCGTGTGTGCTGCACTTCCTATAAATGGAGGCGTCAGCACACGTTAGAAATTAGCGATATTGGCTTTCGATGCGAAACAGGCAGCTGCGGTAACCGTAACTCTGCTGTGGACGCACCGGCCTGATCCCTTAGCGCTCTGGCGAGAGGCATGTTCACAGAGGGGATGGTGATGATATCAGTATCACGCCACTGAGGCGCACGGTGAGGTGATATGGAGCCATAGCGCCACAACGACATGGACACCTTCGAGCTCATCCAGCGCATGGCCGTCGCGCTCGCGATCGGACTCGTCATCGGCATCGAACGCGGCTGGCAGCAGCGCGAGGAGGCTGAAGGCGAGCGCGCGATCGGGCTTCGCACGCATGCGCTCGCGGGTTTGCTTGGAGGTGCTTGGGGCGCGATTGCGCGAGGGACCGGCGATTGGGGCGTCGTCGCGCTAGGCCTTGCCTTTATGACATTCGCCGGCGCAATCGTGATCTTTCGTCTTCGCGAGTTGGAGCACGACAAGACATTCGGTGCGACAACTGTTGTTGCCGCTATGATTGCGTTCGCGCTCGGCGCAATGGCCGTTCTGGGCGACCAGACAGTGGCCGCTGCGGCAGGTGTAGCCGTGGCAGTGCTCCTCGCACTCAAGACCGTGCTTCATACCTGGCTCCAAAGGCTCACGTGGGAGGAGCTGCGCGCCGGACTGATCCTTCTCGCTATGACTGTTATTCTGCTGCCGGTGCTGCCCGACCGCGAGATCGTCGCCTGGCTCCCTATCAATCCGCGCGAGGTGTGGCTGCTCACCATCCTCATCGCCGCCCTGTCGTTCGCTGGCTACGTGGCCATCCGCGTTGCTGGCCCCCAGCTCGGCATTCCTCTTTCGGGCATTGCGGGCGGGCTCGTTTCCTCAACTGCTACCACGCTCAATATGGGCCGCCTCGCGCGCCAACACGCCGAGCGCACCAAGCTCTTTGCCGCCGCCATTCTGCTCTCTAGTGCCGTTATGATGCTGCGCGTGATCTTCCTCGTCGGCGTCGTCAACGCTTCGCTATTGCAGTTTGTTGCCCCTCCTTTAGTTCTGGCCCTGCTCGCGCAAGGCGTCCTTGCCGGCTATTTGGGGAACTGGACGCGCAGTGCAGCAACGGTCGACCAGCCGCTCAGTCTTAAGAACCCCTTCGATCTCGGTGTCGTCCTGGCATTTGGCGCGTTGCTCGCAATCATTATGGTGCTCACAAAGTTGTTTGCAGCCTGGGCGGGCGCAGGCGGTGCAATCGCTCTTGCAGCCATTTCCGGAACTTTCGATGTGGATGCCATCAGCTTGTCGCTGGCGCGCCTGGTGCCGGGCGGACTTGATGCCAACACCGCCGCCTGCGCGATCCTCGTCGCGGTCATCGCCAACAGCTTGACCAAGATCGCGCTGGCCTGGACGACGGGTGGTGCGGCACTTGGCAGGCTGTTCGCGGGAGGCGTCGTAGCCGCGCTCGTTTCTGGCGGGATTGGCCTGTGGGTCGCCACGCGGCTGTGAAGCTTCAAGGGCGCTCACACAGAGACATGATGTAGGCCGCGCGCGCGAACATCTCGTCCTGCGTGAGGTTGTGGTTCGGCCAGGTCCCCGTCGATGACGTGCAGATCAATGCGGCAGATGCCGCACGCGCCAACGCGGATGAGGATGTGCCCGCGCTTGGGCGTGCGGACCGCGCGTGTCACGCATTCGAGCGGTGCGACGGTGTGATCGAGCGCCATGGCGATCATGCGCGAGGGCAGCTTGGAGCCTAAAGCGCTTTTACGCTTCGCCAGTGAGGTGCGCGATGTCGATCTCGCTTCGCTCAATGTCTCGATCAATCCATCTCGACGACGGACACGATGCGGAACGTGCGCATGACGCCGTCATGCTCCTTGAGTGAGACGTACTCGCCCGGCGCGAATCTGTGCTGGTCAAAGCGAAAGCCAGGCTCGTCGTCCTCCTCGGCCTTGGGGTCGTAGTCAAATGCCCAGGTGCCGCCGCGCTTGTGCACCAGATGGCCCAACTCCTCCTCGCCCGCCCAGAAGCGGCGGACGCGGCACTTCTCGCGCTCTTTACGCCACTCCTCGGCGATAAGGTGATCGTCGTCGTCAATAGGTGCGATGAGGTCGTAGCCGCGTTCGCGGCTGCCGTCGGGGAAGTCGTGATCGCGTGCAAGCTCAAGACGGATGCGCTTCAAGGCCATGGAGTTTTTCTGCCTCTGTTGTCGAAAAGGGAGGGCAGCGCAGCTCCACGTTTGTGGCTGCTGCACCGCCCAATTCAAACGAGCGTTCAGCTCTTGCCGATGGGAATCTTGCGCTCCGGCTTCTGGGCTTCAGCGCTCTTGGGTCCCGTAACTTTCAGCACGCCCCTGTCGAAACTGGCCTCGATTTTGCTCTCGTCGACGCTGTCTGGAAGCCGCAGCGAGCGCTCGAAGGAACCGAAGCTGCGTTCAGCCACATAGTAGCTTTCTTCGCTCTGCTCGCTTTCGCTGTGCTTTTCGCCTTTGATCGTCAGGTAGCCGTTGGCAACCGTTACGGAGATATCCTTCTCGTCGACGCCAGGTAGCTCGGCCTCAACGATGATCGCCGTGTCGGTCTCACGCACGTCAAACTCTGGCACAATCTTGCCGCTGACCCAGCGTGAAACCGGCGTCGACAAAAACGACTTTCCACCCTCGAAGCGCTCAAGCACATGGTTCATCTCGTCGCGCATGGCCGAGAAAATATCCTTGGGACCGGTAGCTGGCTCACGTTTCGACTTAGAGACCTCAATTTCGCTCATGGCCTTTTCCTTACAACTCGAGGGGGGCTGAAGATGGGTAAGAGGAGACAAACACTACACCGTTGCGCCCGTGTGTGGGATCCGTTGCATCGTGTAACAATGCGTGGACTTAGCTCGTGCAGGTCAGGTTCGCCTCGAGGCGCAATATTCCATTGAAATAATTAAGAAATGACGGATTCAAGCAAACGGCGTGGCGCATCTTCATGGAAAGTGTGCTGCGCGTCCCGTTTCAGTAGCCTCTCACGGCGCTGCCTATAGTGCTGGGGACCTTAGGCGAAGTGGTCGAAACCTTCTTCTTTCTTGCGCGGCGTTTGCGCGACCGACGCGTACGCCGCACGGAGGTGGCATCGTCTCCAGATACAGAAGACTGGGGCGGTGCCGTTGCCGTCGCCTCTGCAGAGGATTTGACGCGCTGGCGCGGCTCTGGCGCAAGCTCTGTCAGAGATGGTTCGTCGTCACCTCCTACGAGTGTCGACGGTGCGAGCGCTTCGTAAATCGGTAGAGGCTTGGGCTTACCTTTGCGCGAGGCCTGTTTCTTGTCGCGTTTTTTCTCGAGCTGGTCCGTAATCCCAGCAATCGGAGTCACTTGGCTCTTCGTGCGCAGATGCACGATCTTATAACCGCGCTTCTTCAACTGAGCGAGAATTGCGGGCAGTGCTTTCGCGGTGGACCGCTTGATATCATGGAACAGCACGATGCCGCCGTCATTGCGCTCAATTTCCGCAATCGTGCGCTTAGCAAGCCGTGAGGGGCTGGAGATATAGCTGTCGTTGGAAACAACATCGACGGTGAAGGTAGCGATCCCGCGCGATTGAAGATAAGCGAGCAGTGGGCCTGAATCGCTCAAACCGGGGAAGCGGAAGAACGGCGCGATAGGTTGCCCGGCGGCCAGCTCCACGGCGGCAATGCCACGTTCGATTTGATCCTTTGCCCGTGCCAGTCCGCGACGGCGTAGATTGAGCGGATGCGACCAAGTGTGCGTGCCCATGGTGTGACCACGGCCCATCACCTCCTTGACCATGCTGGGGTAGGCCGTCGCCATGCGGCCCACATAGAAGAACGTGGCCTTCGTGCAGAATTTGTCGAGCGCCTCAAGAATCGGCTTCGTGTAGCGCGGCATCGGCCCGTCATCGAAGGTGAGAACGACTTCTTTCGGACCTAGGAAGCGCGGCTCCCTCTCGTACTTTGAGAAGTCGCCGAATAGGGGCCCCGCCTTGGTGTCAATCTCAACAATGCGTGAGACACCGAGCGCTGCGCCCGGGTTGGAGCAGCGCTTCTCGGTCGCTGACGCAAAAGGGACGGGTGCCGCGACGAGACAGGCGACTGCGACAAGAAAGATTCGGGTCACAGGACCACCTCGGCGTGCTGAAATCGTACAAATTGCATCATTGTATTGGGACCGTCTGCGAATGAAGCTACCAGGCACCGAACCAAGAGTACCATGAATTATTGCTCGTTCGTTTAGCGCGGGCTTTCCTTCGGCTTGCGGTCGGATCCGGCTTTTTTCCCCATGGAAGAACTTCGCGTTTTCCATTGGCACTCGTTCCGCCCGTGGCGGGCGAAACGACAGAGTGCTTGGTTAGTTGTTGATTTTCGGTGGCACGCTTGCGTTGCTCGATCTTGCGGGAGGCCAGCTTATCGAAGTTTGCAAGTGTCGTTGCATTCGTCTTCGGCACCATATGCACAACCTTGTACCCGCGCATCTTAAGCTTATTGAGAATGCCTTTCAGCGCCTGCGCCGTTGATGGCTGGATATCGTGGAACAGGAGAATCCCTTTGCCACGCTTGGCAAGCTGTGCCAGCACCCTGCGTTCTACGGTAGCCCCATCACGCGTATCGAAGTCACGGGAATCGATGTCGATGTAAAAGCTCGCCACGTTGCGGCTCTTCAGATAGCCAATCGCGGTGTCGCTCATTCGCAGATAGGGGAAACGGAAAAACGGGGCGATGGGTTTGCCGAGTGCCTTAACAACGGCGCTGAACCCTAGCTCGATCTCGCCCCTGGCTTCGTTGAGGCCCACCGTTTGCAATTTGGCGTGTGACCAAGTATGCGTGCCGATCGTGTGTCCGTGTTTGGCGACCTCTTTGACCATGGCGGGATCAGCCACCGCCATGCGCCCCACCATGAAGAATGTCGCCTTCGTGCAGTGAGCGTCCAGCGCCTCTAGCACCTTCGCCGTGTAAGGGCGCAAGGGGCCGTCGTCGAAAGTCAGGATGACTTCGTGGTCGTCCAAAACGTCGAAAGCCCCTTGAGGTGAGCGGCCAAACATCGGGCCTCCGGTGGTATCAACCTCGATGACGCGAGAGATGCCGAGCATGTCGGTGCGCGTGGCGCACGCATCGACAGAGGCAGCAGCCCAGGCCGCTTGCGCCAGCAACCCACTGGCGAGCGCAAAAATCACCATTTCTACGACTGCTGCTAAGGCGCGCCGCATGGCCTCGCTTCCGTTGGCTAAGGGTTATCCCCAATCGAGCACAACGGCCAAGCCGCAGCGCCTAAACCTAGATAGAACCTAACCACCTAACATTTCCTGTAAACGGGCAGTGTTAGCGCAAGAAGCAGCATGAAACTGCTTCACATCGCGCCTGTTGCATTCGAGCATCAGACTCCCATTGCGCTCGCGACGTGATAAGCCGCCGTGTTATCCAGGCATCGAGTGTTGGATTGATGACCGCCCGAGCCCATTTCGCGCGCGTACCCAAGGAGCGTTTCCTCCAATGGTTGAGGGACAAGAGGAAATTATTGCGCACGAGCGGGGCGCCGCACCCACGGCGGAACTCGTGCGCGCCGTTACGGATGCTTTGGAGGGGGACAACAAGGAAAAGGTGCGCGTCCTTGTTGCCGAAGTGCACGGTCCAGATCTTGCTGATCTCATCGAGCTGTTGGGGCCTCAAGAGCGCGTGGGCCTTATCCAGACCCTAGGATCTGAATTCGACTACAAGGTGCTGACAGAGGTCGACGAAAAGGTTCGCGACCAGATCTCGGCGGCCCTGCCTAGGGACGTCCTGGCCAAGGCGGTCTCCGATCTCGACAGCGACGACGCCGCCTATGTCATCGGCGGGCTGACGGAGGGCGAACAGAAGGAGATTCTGGACCGGCTCCCGCAAAGCGAGAGGGCCGCGCTGCAGCGCAACCTCCTCTACCCGGAAGAGACCGCGGGCCGTTTGATGCAGGCCGATTTCGTGACGGTCGCGCCATTCTGGACGGTTGGTCAGGTTATCGATTTTATGCGTGAGACAGAGGATTTGCCTGAGACCTTCTCAGAAATCTTCGTCGTCGATCCGGGCTTTCATCTGCTGGGAAGCTTGGATCTTAGCCGCTTGTTGCGCACCAAGCGGAAAGTCCCCGTTGAGAAGATTATGGATACCGAACGCCATTTGGTGCTGGCCGCGGCCGATCAGGAAGAGGTGGCGCGCCAGTTTGAGCGCTACGACTTGATGGCAGCACCCGTTGTCGACAAGAACGAGCGTCTCGTTGGTGTTATCACGGTCGACGATGTTGTTGATGTCATCGAACAAGAGGCCGACGAGGATGCCAAGCTGCTGGCCGGCGTCGGCGACGAGCGCCTCTCTGACAGCGTTCGCCAGGTCATGGGACCGCGTTTTGCTTGGCTGTTCGTCAATCTTTTGACCGCCATCTTGGCCTCCGCGGTCATCAAGTTTTTCGACGCCACGATTGAACACATGGTGGCTCTCGCGGTTCTCATGCCCATCGTCGCCTCCATGGGTGGCAATGCGGGCACGCAGACCATGACGGTGACCGTTCGCGCGCTTGCCATGCGCGAGTTGGGGCCGGCCAACATTGCGCGCGTTGTCATTCGTGAGACAGCGGTGGGCCTGATCAACGGCTTTTTGTTCGCTATGCTGCTGGCGTTTGTAGCGTACTTTTGGTTTGGCACGGACCAGTTGGGTGCCGTGATCGCCGTCGCTATGGTGGTGAACCTGCTGGCGGCCGCACTTGCGGGCATCCTTATACCGCTGACCCTTGAAAGGATGGGCTTTGATCCCGCCGTCGCCTCGACTGTGTTCGTGACGACCGTCACCGACGTGGTTGGTTTCTTCTCATTCCTCGGTCTGGCCACGCTGTGGTTGATGTGAGTGCGCGGCAGCGTGCATCAGCTTGTTGGCTCGTCGAGTTTGCGCGTCAAATTCTCAAACTCGCGGCGTAATTCCTCGTTCTTGAAAATCTGATCGAATGTCGGTGTCTCCAGTTTTTGGATAGCCTCGAACGACGCCGCACTATCGCGCATTAGTTTCTTAAGCTGAAAGCTCGCCTCCACTGTCTCATACGTATTGTCAGCAATGCGAAGATCGTGCGCAGCCCGTGTGCGCGCCCGCGCGATCTGCTCACGCTGATGCTGTAGGTAGCGCCGATAGGCCTTTGCCGCCTGGTGCGCAACCTTCTGCGCATCGCGGTTCGCTTGCAGCGCGCGGCGCTGGTCTGGGCGGTTGTTGTGCTTTAAGAGCCGGAGCGTTTTGCCCTGGGCAGCCTCGATGTCCTTCAGGATGGCATCGAGTTTGGGTATATAGTTCGTATCGATCTTCGCAATCGCGGTGTCCTGTGCATGTACCAGCATCGCGAACAGCGCCGCGTGCATAGCAAAGTACTTGCGTGCCGTGCTCATGTTGTCGCCGGCCGCGGTCAATAGTTTGCCAAGCTGCGCGTCGATCGCTTTGGCCGCATTGAATACCGCAACGAGGCGCACAAGGTCGCCCGACAGTACACTGTCGAGCAAGAGATTGACCTGCTCAGGCGTAAGATCCACGCCCGCTTGCGACAGCGCGGTTGCGATTTCGATCTTCGTGGCGTCGATCTGGTTCTGGTTCTCAACGACGCGCTTTTCTGCGTCCGTGATCTCTGTGCCGAGGCTGTCGACGGTATCGGTTAGCACGCCGGGCAGCATGCCATCGGTCGGCGCCGTGATCTGCTTTTCCTTTAGCGCAGCGATGTGGCCTTCGATGTCCTGTATGTTCCGCCTCAGTCGTTCAACCTTCTTCTGCATGTCGATGATAGGAACATCGGTAACGATGCCGAGCGCAGAATCGAGAAGACTGCGAACGTGGAGCTCGCGGTCCTCGCGCGTCTCTGTCCACAACGGCGTGACGATGAACTCGTCCCTAGCCGGCAGCTTCTGCGCTTGCGTGCGCTGTTCGGCTGTTTCCTTCAAGAGCGCATCGATCGCCTGCATGAGCCGGCGCGCTTGTTCGTATGTCTTTTCCCCCGCGCGTGGGTCTTGTGGCTGAGGCGCTGGCGGCCCCGCAACATTCTTGGCTCCCGGCGCAGGTCTGGCCGTGGCCTGGGCAACCTTGGTGCCGTTAGCAGAGTTGTTGATGAGTTTGGCGATGACGTCGCGATGTGAACCTTGCGCCGCAGCCGGTCCCGAGAAGGCACCAAGCGCACCGGCGGCAAGTGCCAACGCCAAATATGGCCCGCGAATTTCGGTAGCCATGATCGAGCCCTCCAAACTCATGGGCAACAAGCCCCGAAATTCAGGCTTATCGATGATCAGACCGTATACATGCTGTCAATCGTTCACTTTTTTGGCCGCGCGCTTAATGAGGTCTAAAAGATACGCATCAACTTGGCGCGCGTCGGTCAGAACCACCATGTGGGAAAGTGTGTCGGCTTTTCCAAGGCCGCCCCCCGGCACGCCCTTTTTGACGATTTCGTCGGGGGGGTGATCGCCAAGTACCAAATGCAGCCGCAACTGCTTAGCGCCGATGCCGAGCGCTGCGAAGTTTTCCGTGTCGCCAATTGCAATGAACGTTCCGCGTGGCTCAAAGCGGGCGGCCGGCCGTACCGTCTTGATCTGCTCAATGAGAAAATGTGCCAGCGGCCGGTATGCCTTGGCCTTGGCGAGCAGCGCATCGAGATCGTTGTCTTGACGGGCTTCGACAGAGGCGCTGGCTACTGGAACGGGTTCGGGCTTCGGTGCGCTGGGTGGTTTGACGATCTCACTTGCGTCTTGTCGCTGGCGCGGCGCAGCCGGCGTGGCGGCCGCGTTGTCCGCATAGATCGGCCGTCCGCCATTGTGGTGAATGCGCTCCAGCCACGACGCCTTGGAGAACATGAATCCCTGTTGGCGCAGCCAGTCGATGATGTCGTTTCGATGCGGCAGGTTCTGTTCAGTAATCGCGGCCATCCATTCGTCGAGCTCGCGCCCGCTATTTTCTTTGAGGCCGTCGATGAAGGCGCGTTCCTTTTCACCGTAGCCGGTGGCCATCGCGTTTCCCTCACAACCAACGGCGTGTCTTCGCCTTGTAGTCAAGGTAAGCCTGGCCGAAGCGGGTTTCCAAATGCCGTTCCTCGGGCAGGATCGCGAACCAAGTGACCAGCAGCCCAAAGACAAGCGCGCCAATCACAAACCAGATGTTGGTGGTGATTTCGGCCACGCCGAACAAGATCAACACATCAGCGAGATAAATGGGATTGCGGAAGAAGCTGAACGGCCCTGTTGTAACGAGCGTCGTTGCGCCGACGTTGGGCTGCACCGTGGTGCCATGACGGCGCAGGGTGAGAATTGCAGCGACCAGCAGGATGACGCCCCCGGCTCCGAAGCCAAGCCCGACCACGCGCGCTGGGAGATCGTTGAGGCCCGGCCAGGGCAACGGCAGTACCTGGCCTAGCAGCACGGCGAGCGCGATCGCGACGATCAACAAAATTGGCGGCCAGGGAAGGCGGGTAGGCTGCTCTGCGATGTCGATATTTGATTGTGTGGTCATCCCTCTCCCCGAGCTTGCGAAAGCTGCGCTTTCCTACACCAGAAATCCAGTGCTGGGATCAAGGATCGAATGATTCGCGGGCGACCTTATGATCAAGGTTTTTTGTTCTGCGAACTGTTTGCGGTGTTTTTCGGGGTTGGCGTGTTTTTCGCATTCGCGGGGGCCTTCAACTCGGCAGCCATGTCGAACGACTTGCAATTCTTGGTGGCGAGCTGGCGGTTATAGGCCTCGAGCATGGCGTGGTCCTGAGTGTACTGCTGTTCGGGATCAATGGCCGCCGGATTCCCGCCGAATACGGACCGGCTGACGGTGTGCAGCCCGCGCGAGGCGAGCGATGACCTTGCGTGTGCTTGCTCGCCGCGCATTTGCAATATGCGCACTTGCATGACGCCAGTAAGCCTCTTGCAAGCATACGCATTCTCTTTCTCGGAGAGTTGATAGGTGAATCCCGCGGCGTCGCCGGTCAGCGGTGGCTTGGCTACGATCGCCGGCGGGCCGCCGGTCGACGCAGACGTGCATGCACAGGTGAGTGCGCTCACCATTGCTGCGAGACCCATTGCCCCTTGCCGGACCATTGTCCTTCCTTCCACCGGCCTGTCTTTGCTATCGATTCCTGAAACAGGGCAGATATGAGGCATTAAGGCGCAGGCCCATTGTGGGGGTTCTGTGAGAAGACGGCGCAGTTGCGCGTAGGCGGGGCTCAGGCTTGAATGCGCCACGAAAATGGGATCCCTCCTGCCGGTGTACCGGAATTGGGATTTAGTCGAGGGGGCGATTATGCAGTTTGCTTCTGTGCTGTGTTTTGTGCTGTTGGCGGTGAATGTCGTGTTCGTCGACGCGGCCCGTGCGCAAGATGTGTCCAAAGACCTTAAATGTACGTTCGAGACGGGCCACGCCTGGAGCTACAAAGAGGGTGAGTTTAGTTCCAAGGCGCCCGCGCTGCTCACCTTCGAGATTACCGAGATCAATCTTGATGGGCAATCTGCGCGCCTTTTGACCGACGGTCACGACAATCCCGGCACACTCAAGATTGTCCGCGCCATCAACGCCAACCATTTCCTGGAAGTCGTCAATGAGGGCTTCCTCAATCTGACGACCGTCTACGACAAGGACCCGGAAACGGGCGCGCATCCAGCGGTCCATTCGCGCCACTTCGGGCTCATGGGCCAACCGGTGTTTGCGCAATATGCTGGGTCGTGCACAGCGAAGTAGCCGTCGCCGGTACAAAACCTTGTGGATATTTGTTGTTTGCTTTCGCGAGTCCCTGCCGCACTGGGCCATGTTTGCCTCGGACGCTCAGGGGACGAAGAGCCATGACGTTGCATCTCATCAAGCTGTGTGTGGGCGCGACCTCGGTTGAGGATCTTGGCGCTTGGCAGAAGGTGCGTTTGGAGGAGCAGAGGAAATCGGGCCTTCAAGCGCGCTTGTTCCATACAACCTTCCAGGCTCCCAAGCGCCAAGAAGAGCTACTCGACGGCGGCTCGCTTTACTGGGTCATAAAGGGCGTGGTTCAGGCGCGCCAGCGCCTGGTCGGATTTGAGGACGGACACAAGAAGGATGGCTCTCGGTGTTGCTTGCTTCTCTTCGATGAAGAGCTTGTGCCCGTTCGCCCTGTCCCGCGCCGTGCATTTCAGGGCTGGCGCTATTTGTATCCCGACGATGCGCCCACCGATCTTGGACGCGGGGACAAGCGGCTTGCAACGCTGTCGCCCAGAATGCGCCGTGAGCTGGCTGAGCTGGGCCTGATCTGAGGGCCGAGTTTGCCGGTCGTCGATGCGGCGACGGGGGTGATGAACAAGTACGACGATCGCACCCCTATCGTGATGGTCCCGATCCAATGCTGTCATGTGTGAAGCAGAAGCGGGGCGATGAATTAGGTCGGCGACCGCCGAATTGCAAATGCGGTCATCGATCTCCGTCACAAGGGCCCAGACGCGAGCACACCCAACGGCGCCAGTAGCATCGGCGCATTCAACTTGCGCGTATGGGAAAGCCTGAGTATTGGACCTCAAGCTAAGTCCCTTCACGGAACGTCCCATGCCGCGCCCCCGTCTCACCGCCCTCGTAAAGAGCCTGCCCGCATTTGTGCCATTCGTGGGCCCAGAGGCGCAGGAGCGTGCGCGCGGCCGCGTCTTTCGCGCGCGCCTCGGCGCTAACGAGAGCGCCTTTGGGCCTTCGCTCAAGGCCATCGCGGCGATGGAAGCTGCGGCCGTCGAAAACTGGCGATACAGTGATCCCGAAAGCCATGAGCTACGAGCCGCGCTTGCACAATTCCACAACACTGGCATCGACAACATTGTCGTCGGCGAGGGTATAGACGGGCTCTTAGGGCTAACGGTGAAGCTGGTCGTGGAATCAGGTGATGTGGTCGTCACGTCAGACGGCGCCTATCCCACCTTCAACTTCCATGTGGCCGGCGCCGCAGGTCGCCTCGTGCGTGTGCCCTACAGCAATGATCGTGAGGACCTCAACGGTCTGCTCGATGCGGCCGTCCGCGAGGACGCAACTCTGATTTACGTTGCCAACCCGGACAACCCCATGGGCACCTTCCGGCCGGCCTCGGCCATCAAGCAGCTCATCGACCGGCTGCCTGATGGCGTGTTGCTCTGTCTTGACGAAGCTTATTCCGACACTGCTCCTGCTGACGAATTACTTCCCATGGAAGCGCTGCATCCACAGGTGCTGCGCTATCGTACGTTCTCAAAGGCCTATGGGCTTGCCGGGGCGCGAATTGGCTATTGCCTCGGCGAGGCAGGGCTCATCGGGCACTTCGAGAGGATCCGAAACCACTACGGCATCAATCGCGTCGGCTACGTCGGTGCGCTCGCGGCACTGGCGGACCAAACGCACTTGGCGCATGTTGTGGCGAAGATCTCGTGTGCGCGCGAAAAGATTGCCGAGATCGCGACTGCGAATGGGCTCACGCCCATTCCTTCAGCGGCAAATTTTGTGACCATTGATTGCGGAAGCGACGGCGCCTTCGCAAAACGCGTGATGGACGAACTCATTGCGCGCGATGTGTTTGTGCGCATGCCGAGTGTTGCGCCCCTCAATCGATGCGTTCGCGTCAGTTGCGGCCGTGAAGAAGACCTGGCTGTATTTGCCGCCGAACTTCCCCAAGTGCTTGCCGCCGCGCGCAAGTGATCACCAACCTCGGTAGGTCTACAACAGATAAGGGAATCTTACTCTCAATCAAAAGTGTAGAGACTGATTCACGTTTCACTTGGACGCGGCTCTTAAGACGGCGGGCGGGCTGGCCGTGTATGTCATCGTGTGTTTGGCGCTGGTAAGGTTGAGTTGGTAGGCGCACGTCCACTCTGCGTAGCGTCTAAGGCCAGCGGCGCAAGGCGCCCTCTGGAAACGACCACTCAGGCGTCAAGAGACTGCCGGTGAAGTCGGCGGGGTACCAAGGCGAGCCGTCAGAAGCGGCTGGGTTCTTCAGGACGTGCATCTCCTGCGCGGGCATGAAGCTCTGTATCAGCAGGAAGCGTTTCTCGCCCGTTGTCGGGTTTGCCACCATGTCGGCGACAAGCACAGTGTGACCTGGAAAGCCGCCCCTGATGAAAACGTCGCCAATCTGAATGTCTTGGCGGGGCACCTGTTGCAGCTCGCGCTCAAGTGAGTACGTTCCGGCATAAGCGAACACCAGTGTCATGTATTTCTTGAACGAGGCGTAGTCGAGTTTGCGTCGAGATGAAAAACGCCGGCGCTTACCGTCGGTGTAGTTGAACACGATTTCCTTCTTGCGGTTGGCAGCGAACAGCCATTCGCCACGCAAGCGCATGATCGCGTCGGCGCATTGTTGCAGGTCGCGTTTTCCCACGTCGATGTCGATAACCGCTGCGTGCACGTCCTGGCGCCACTTAGGTGCGCCAGTGTAGAGCAGGACAGGCACGTTGGCTGATTTCAAAGGCAGCCCGCGCAACCATGCCGCCCAGCTTTCGGGTGGTACGCTCACACGCTCAAAGCCGGGCGGGCGCGCGATGCGCTGCGCAAGCGTGTCGGCATTTGCGATCGTGGAGCTGGATTGCCACGCATATGGGTTTGCGCCAGCAGTAGCGGCGCCAACACAAATGTCAACGGCGGAGTAAAAACCGGCCACCGTGGCGGAGTAACATTAGGCCAGCTGATGTAGGGGCGGTTGAAGCAGGAAGGCCCCTTTAGCTAAAGGGGCCTTCTTGTTTTCGGCGGTTGGTGTGGTGCTGTCAGGTT
>JAAERO010000398.1 GCA_024230315.1 Hyphomicrobium sp. | reverse complement strand
CCGGGACGCATCGGATTTTGCTTCACCCGTTGGGTGCACCATTATGACCCCGCATCTATTCGCCTAAGATGCTGATGATAATATCTGAATCGGTAAGTTGGGCCTCTCTCTAACCGACTTATCTGGGCAATGCGGGTCAATAAAGCCTTACCTACTCAACGCTATGCCCAAGAATCGTGGGAGTTGTTGCATGACAGATCGAGCTATCTGTTCGGCGACGCAGACGACCAGCCGTGGGAGACGGCGCTGCCGGGATATGGTCGTGTCTTTCCGCACCCATTCGGGGATGCGGGCAGCAAGTTATTCACCACACTTCTTACAATCAGCCCTGCAGGCGATGATATGACGCTCGCGTTTGCCAAGGCTCTGGTGATCAATGAACAACTAGGTAGGGACGACGTTACCGACTACCTCGCGGTAAGTTTCTCCTCCACCGACTATGTGGGGCACGTATTCGGCCCGTCGAGCCTGGAAAGTGAGGACAACATCCTTCGGCTCGATCGCACACTTGGCGAACTTTTCTCGTTTATCGATGAACAGATTGGCCTAGAGAAAACGCTCATCGTCCTATCTGCCGACCACGGCGCACCCGAGGCACCAGGCTACCTGAACTCCCTGGGCATACCAGGCGGCTATGTTGATCCTGACCGTTGGGAAAAAACGTCTGCCTTTCAAACTCTAAAGAAAAAATTCGGGATAGGTCAGGAACTGATCCAGAAATATGTGCATCCATATCTTTATCTCAATTCCAAGGTGATCCAGAACAAGGATCTCGACAAAGCCGCATTGGAGCGGGCCGTTGCTGCTAAACTCGTCAAGTTCCCAGACGTTGCGTTGGCCGTATCAAGCACCGCGATGAGAGAAGGCGATCTGCCTGATACACCGATCCATCGCGCTATTCTCAACAACTTCAATCCATCGCGTTCGGGCGACATTTTTGTTGTGTTCGCGCCGAACAGATTTATCAACGATTTTGATGGGCTAGATGTTGCCGTCACCCACGGGTCGCCGTGGGGCTACGATACCTATGTACCGATACTTTTTGGCGGGTATGGTGTTCCCGCTCAGCGGATCGTCCGGCGCGTTGAGACAATTGACATCGCCCCAACTCTGGCGGCAATCGCTCACGTTAAACCGCCTTCGGGTGCAACCGGGCGGGGTTTGACCGAGGCGCTTCCGAGATAGCCCGATCCCAGCCGTTGATCACACGGCGGCGCGCTATCGCCTTCCTTGGGAAAGCGGTAGCCGTTTCGGTCGCGATGTCCACTTTACCCCCGATAGCGGACATAAGATTCAGAGCGCGGCATGTCCGCCAAGTCAAAGCAACCTCCCACACCCCAAACCTTATCCTCCCTCCTCTTAACCCCCTTAAACGCGCGCCGCCCATTCCCGACGCTCAGGCGTGCAGACGTGCGCTGGCGGACTGTGCGGAGCGGGCCGGCGCAACAGGAAAGGGGCAGCAAGCTCGCCCCTCGTCAGTGCTGCCGTCCATGCGAAGCATGGCTCCGTCCCTCTATGCGCAGCATGGCTCCGCCATGACGCGAAAATGTTGGTGACGCCCCGGGCAGGGATGCAATCTGGGGAATGGCGGCGGAGAAACCCTTGTGCCTGTGTGGGGCGACGAAGGCTGCATCCATTCGACCAAAGAAAAGGGCCCGACCCGCCCGCTCCCCGTCTCTCACCCCTCAGGCGCCAAGCGCCGCGAGGCGCTCCCGCTCGCGCTAAACATCGACTTGCATCCTCACCCCTGCCCCCGGGTGCAAGTGCTGCGCGCCTCACGTATTCTCCCCCGCCATGGCCGATATCCTGGAGAAGGTCACGCGCTACAAACCGGACAAGATGCGCAGACTTAATGACACGCTTGCATCCTAAGCTCTCCCTCACGATATGGTGGGGGCATGACGACCTACCGCTAATCAAGAGCAGGACCTCATATGAAGACGTTCACATTCCTCCTAGTTGCGGCGATGGCGTTCCTACCCATGCCATCGCTCGCGCAAGAAGAACCCGCTGACAAACCAGCAGTCGAAAATTCGAACACGATAAACAAGGAAGATCACGAACACTCAGCCGACGAGGCGATCGACAAGGCCAAGGATGCCACCAACAAAGCCATCGAGACGGCAAAAGACGCCATCATCGAGGCGATCGAAAAGGCCAAGAAGCATAGCAGCTCGGCACTTGAGACTGGGAAGGAAGCCACCGAAGACGCGATGGACAAAGCATCCAAAGCCGCCAATATCCTCGACAAGGCGGCTGAAGCTACAAGAGAAATTTTGGAGAAGGTTAAGCAAGCAACCAGCGCGATCTTGGAAAAAGCCAAGGAGGTGACAGAGCAGAAAAGTGAGGCAGACGAGCCAACCGATACGCCTCCTGCGCCCGACCCAAGCGCGCCAAAGTCCCGCGACTAAGTTGAAGCGCGTAACCACCCCACGCGTTCGCCAAATTATGGCCCGATGACCAAGCTTAAGCCGCCCTTCAGGCACGCCATCATAGACGATGCACGCGTGCTTTTGCCGAACTCGTCAACGACGCCGGCGAAGGCCTGCCGCACTATCTATGGGGCACGCTGGCGGAATCGGGTGAAGACGCGTGGGATGTCGGGCGCCGCCGCGCCGCGCGCGATGATGGCAGCTTTTCCTACCGCAACGCGGCGATCATTGAGCGTGACGAGCACTGCGCTGGCTGTCTCATTGGCTACGACACCTCCGACGATCCCGAACCGATCGCCGATGACATGCCGGCCATGTTCGTTCCCTTACAGGAGCTGGAAAACCTTGTGCCAGGCACGTGGTACGTGAACGTGCTGGCCGTTCGTCCGCAGTTTCGCGGGCACGGGCTTGGCACGCAGCTCCTCGACTTAGCCGACAAGACGGCGCAATCGCTCAGCAAACGTGGACTAAGCGTCATCGTTTCCGACGCCAACGCTGGCGCGCGGCGTCTTTACGAGCGCTGTGGCTACAGCCAAAGCGCAACATGGCCAATGGTCAAGGAAGGTTGGAAAAACGACGGTACACCCTGGGTGCTGTTGACAAAAAGCCTGTAGCGGCCCTCTAGAGCAAGATCGTTATTGATGGAATCGCTCACCAAGTCCAGAAGGTTCCCGGCAAGAACGTGAATCTTGCTCTAGGGTCTAGACCCTAAATCAAAAGTGTAGAGACTGATTCACGTTTCACTTGGACGCAATTAGCGCCTCCAAGTGAAACGATCAGGCTCTAGCGCTGCGGGCGCTTAGCAATCATGAACCAGGATGGGCCCATGTAGGGATCGTTCCAAATGCGTTGCCACTGAAAGCCCGCTTTCTCATAGGCCCGCACGGCGCGCTCATTGCGGATCGAGGGGAAAACGCACACGGCAACGGCCAATGTCGTTGCAAACACTTCGTCTTTTAAGAGTGAAAGCGCTGCCTGGCCGACGCCTTTGCCGCGATGATCTTCGGACGCAATGAATAGATCGAGATCCCATGTGCCGGGGGCGAGATCTTGGGGCAGGTCATCGCCCCAAATAGTGGCGTCGACTGCGTGTGCATAGCCGACCGGCGCACCGCCTGCCTCGATGATGCGGCAGAGGCCATGCTCCGTTCGCAATGCCATATTGACCTCGGTCTCGGTCGCCGAGACTGGCCCCCACCATTCCTGGGTGTCGTCGCGCACCAGCCAGCCGCAGATGAGATCCCAATCCGACCGGCTGGCGGGACGCAAGCTAACCTCTGCGTTACTCGCCATGACCTAGTGCCGAAAGTGGCGCTTGCCGGTGAAGACCATGGCCAGACCTTTGTCATCGGCCGCCTGGATCACCTCATCATCGCGCATGGAGCCACCCGGCTGAATAACCGCCGTGGCACCGGCTTCGGCAGCCGCTAATAAGCCGTCCGCAAACGGGAAGAAGGCATCAGAGGCGATGACCAAACCCTTTGTCAGCGGTTCGCTCACGCCCATTGCTTCTGCAGCGTTGGCGGCCTTGGAAGCGGCAATGCGGGTTGAGTCTATGCGGCTCATTTGGCCGGCACCGATGCCGACAGTCGCGCCGTCTTTCGCATAAACGATAGCATTCGACTTGACGTGCTTAGCGACCTTAAAGGCAAAGGCGAGATCGGCCAGCTCCTGCTCGGACGGTGCGCGCTTGGTAACGACCTTAAAGTCGGATGGCCCCACGACGCCATTGTCGCGCGACTGCACAAGAAGACCACCTGAGAGCGAGCGCACCACCACACCAGACGCGCGCGGATCGGGCAAAGCACCGGTCGTTAACAAGCGCAGGTTCTTCTTTGTGGCGAAGAGCGCTTTGGCCTCTGGCGTCGCATCTGGTGCGATGACAACCTCGGTAAAGATCTTGATTATTTCCTCTGCGGCTTCGGCCTCGATCATGCCGTTGAGCGCGATGATACCGCCGAAGGCGCTGACGCTATCGCAAGCAAGCGCCTTGAGATAAGCCTCCTTGATTGAGGCGGCCATTGCGACACCACACGGGTTGGCGTGCTTGATGATGGCAACCGCGGGCGTTCCAGTTCCCAGCTCAGCAACGAGCTCGAAGGCGGCGTCCGTGTCGTTTAGGTTGTTGTAAGACAGCTCCTTGCCTTGATGTTGCACGGCGGTCGACACGCCGGGGCGTTTGTCGCCCGACGCGTAGAAGGCGGCCGACTGGTGCGGATTTTCACCGTAACGTAGGGGCTCGGCGCGACGCCCGCCAAACGCGCGCCACTGAGGCATGTCGTCGTTGAGTTCAGCAGCAAACCATTCGCTGATCGCGGCATCATAAACGCCGGTGCGGGCGTAGGCCTTGGCGGCAAGCTCTTTGCGCAATTTGAGCGTCGTTGCTCCGCCGTGCGTTCCCATCTCCTCAAGAACGCGCACGTAATCGGCGGCCTCAACGACGACTGTAACCCCAGCGTGGTTCTTCGCCGCCGCGCGGATCAGAGCCGGGCCGCCGATATCAATATTCTCGATGCAGTCGTCAAATGGCACACCCTTGGCCACCGTCGCCTCAAAGGGATAGAGATTCACGACCAATAGATCGATGGGCGCGATACCGTGCTCGGCCGTCTTGGCCTCATGTTCAACGTTCCCGCGAACGGCGAGCAGACCGCCGTGCACCATTGGATGCAACGTTTTGACCCGGCCATCGAGCATCTCGGGAAATCCAGTAAGCTCGGAGACGTCCTTCACCGCAAGACCTTCAGAACGCAGAACCGTAGCGGTGCCCCCTGTCGAGACCAGCTCCACGCCCGCATGCGACAAAGCACGGGCGAACTCAATGAGCCCCGTCTTGTCCGACACTGAAAGTAGCGCGCGGCGGATTCTGGTCTCGGCGTTGGTCATTCGTGTTCCTTTCAATCAGTCCGCGCGCGCAACCGTCCAACTAACCTCGGTTTCGCCAAACGTCACCCCCCGCAGCACAATTTGCATGGCGCGGCGCGGACCGCTGCTGTCGGCAAAGTAGGCGCTCTCCTCAACCGTGAGGCCGGCGCCCCCGGCCTTAAAGCGCCAGCTCTGGCCGTCCGCCAGCATCAGTTTCGCCTCGTCCGGCTCCATTAACAGACGGCACTTGACCTCGGGGTGAAGGTGGAAATGGATCGCAAATGGCAGATCTCTTCTCAATCGAAGCTCGCCGCGGGATGCAGCAAGCCGATCCCAACCTTCGAGCCGAGTACCGTCAAATGCCAAACTCAAGCGGCGTGAATGAACGAGCCCGAAGCGGCGAAGATAACCATCATGGTTTGCGGCCATTGAGATCGCCCCGCCCCCATAATCCATGCTCCATTGGACACGCGCGGGCAACTGAATTGGCGGCGATCCGACCAATCCCTCCAACCGACGATGCCGAACGAGCTTGGACGACGACGTTTCGGCAAGGCACAACGTGTTGTGGCTCGCGGTCGCGCGCGCGGTGGGGCGCCAGTCGGCTGCTGCCGCTCCCGGCATACCTCCATTCACGAAAAGCAACTGCGTGCCAACACTCATTTCGAAGGATAAGCAACCGGCCTGCGCCTCGCCGGCAATCGCGAGCGGGGGCGGACAGCCAGAGTCGACAAGCACGACGCTCTTTTCGCGTTCAAGACGTACGTAGCCAGAATCACGAGCCTCGGTGAGTTTTGATATTGAACTGTCGTCATAAGCAAGGACCGTTGCCAGCCCCGCGGCGGAAGGAACGCTCATACCATTGAAGCGCGCAAGCAGCCCATCTCCCAACCTCAATAGACGCAGCATCGGCATGATGCGTCGCAAAGCATCGCTAACAGGTGCTGGCGTGGTACGTGCTCGCGCGGTGAAGCACTGACTCAAGGGCAGCAGATCGAGCATAATCTCGACAAGTACACTGGGGTTGCGGCTGATGTGGCCACCATCGGGAAGAATTTGGCCCGCTAGCTCTGCGGCGAGCGACACTTCGACTCCTTTGAGCTGACGATCGTGCCCGGCAATCGATAGGTCTGCCAGCGTGAGCGCGATGAGCGCTATAAGACGCGGGTAGCCCTCCGGCGCGTCACCCCAGGCTGCAGACAGATGCACGAGTTGACGGCCAAGGCTCTGCGTAATGGTCCGGTACGTCTGCTGGTCAGCGCCTTCAAGCAGCATGTTGGCGTGGGAGACCCACGAGATGAGGCGGCGCGCGGCAACCGCAGGCTCCGCGGCAATGCTATCATCGCCACATCGGCGTAGGGCCCATTCGGCCGCCAGCCTCTGCATTGCCTCGCGCGCCTCATCATCACCAGCAGCAGCGAGATCGCGCAGCCACCCGAAACCGTGAAGCTCGCGCACCCAACAGTCGTTCGGCGGATCGATGTCGAAGGGCGAGCACCCGTGCAAAAACGCGATGCTACCAGCAAGTCCGAATTGCCCATGCTCGATCTCGTTCCAAAAGCTTGGATCGGCTGTTCGCAAATCCTGCGGCACGAGCAATAGTTGATCGGCGGCGGCCGGCCCAAATGACCAACGCAAGAACGGTGAAGAAAGCATGCCGGCAATCGCCGAACGCTTGGAGCGGTCGACCGACAGTGCGGCAATCCTCAAGCGTTCCTTGAGCGTCAGCTCCGACATCTGCACCTCTCCGCGCCGGCCAAACCCCGCTGCGCCGTGCCCCCGTGGACACGTTGCTGGGAGTACCCCTGCGGGAAGGCCAAGACAAGGCGCAGCTTGCGACTGCCTGTGAGCAGCATGCATTGGTTCGTGCGATTAGGCGTTGCGCACGAGCCGCGCGGCATAAAAGCCATCGACGCCGGATAACTGCTTGTCTTGTTGGGGCAAGTGGCAGGGAAGGGTGCGCAAATCGCCCTCCGGCGTGATCCAGTCCGGCGCAATTCCACATTCGCCAACAGCGATCGGAACGCGCACGAAATTGTCTACGCGTGCAAGCAACTCATCGATCCGTTGCGCACCTTCTTCGGGCTCGAGCGAGCACGTGCAGTAGATGAGCGTGCCGCCCGGCGCAACGAGCTTCAAGGCGTTGTCGAGCAGGCGGCTCTGTAGCGCAGCCAGCATAGCGACGTCCTCAAAGCGTTTCAGGCGCAAGATGTCGGGGTGACGGCGGATCGCTCCCGTGGCGGTGCAGGGCGCATCAAGCAACACCGCGTCGAAGGTCCGCCCGGGGGCCCATGTTGCGACGTCGACCTCGACAAGATCGGCCTTGAGATGGAGGCGCTCAAGATTGGACCGCAAACGGGCAAGGCGTGCAACGGAGAGGTCCACGGCGGTGACTTGTGCGCCGGCAGCAGCAAGCTGGGCCGTCTTTCCGCCCGGCGCGGCGCAAAGATCGGCGGCGGACTTTCCGTCGAGTGGACCCAGCAGCTTGACGGGAAGTGCGGCGGCGGCGTCTTGCACCCACCAAGCACCGTCCGCGTAGCCACTAAGATCTTCGATGCGGCCTCCAGCAGCAAGACGAACAGATCCCGTTTGCAATATGCTACCGCCAAGACGCTCGGCCCAATATGCTGGATCCGCTTTGACCGAAATGTCGATCCGCGCCTCCGTAAGTGAGGCCTCGGCGATACGGCACGCTTGATCCTCGCCATAGGTCTCGATCCAGCGCGCAAAGAGCCAGCCGGGGATATTGAGGCGCAACGCATCACAGGCCTGCAGCACCTGTGCACCTTCGTTCGCAACCCGGCGCAGAAGCGCATTGACTAACCCGTCGAAGCGACGCGCTTTGCGGTCGCGGCGCGTCTGCTCCACCGCAATACTGACCGCGGCGTGGGGCGGCGTTTGCAGAAACAGGAGCTGCGCAGCACCAGAGAGCAAAATGGGCCAGAGGTGGCCTTGGCGCTCGGGCAAGGGCTTCTGGAGAAAGTTTTTCAGGACCACTTCTAGTTCGCCGAGACGGCGCAGAACGGTGCCGGCAATGAGTCGGGCAAGGGCGCGGTCGCGCGGCTTCAAGGAGCTCTTTGCAAGGTCCTTGGTAAGTGTCTCGTCGAGAGAACGGCCGTCATGAAGAGTGGCCGCCAGCAGCCGCACGGCGGCGCCGCGCGCGGCGAAGCCCGACGGCAAGCGGGGTTCCGCGGCTTTGCGCTGTGTCGGCTTGGGCTTGCCGCCCAAGGATTTTTGCTTGCCGCGATGCGACGTATTTTTAGTGCTCACCGCCTCCTAGCCCCAGGGATCGGATGAGCGCCGCGGCTCAGCTGATGCGCCGCGCGACTGCCACGGTCCCCGATCGTGCCGGGACGCCTCCTCGCGAGGGCTGCTGGTCCGACCCATCTCGCGTGCCAATTGTTTTAGTGCGGCTATGCGATTTTCGGTGTTGGGATGGGTCGAGAACCAGTTGTCGAAACCCCGGCCTGAAAGTGGATTGATGATGAACAAGGACGCGGTCGCCGGCATCTTCTCGGCAGTCTCGTTGGGAATACTGCGCGCGAAATTCTGAATCTTGGCGAGCCCAGAGGCGAGCCACAGGGGTTGGCCACAGATCTTGGCACCAAACCGGTCGGCGGAATATTCGCGCGAGCGGCTGATGGCCATCTGAACGAGCATGGCGGCAAGCGGAGCCACGATGATCGCAACAATCGTTCCTAAGAACCCAAGCCCACCGCGGTCGTCGCGGCGGCCACCAAACAGCATTCCGAATTGCATGTATTGAGCGAGCATGGAGATGGCGCCACCAATGGAGGCCGCCACCGTCATGGTGAGCGTGTCACGATTTTTGATGTGGGCCAGCTCATGCGCCATCACACCGGCAATCTCGTCGCGGTTAAGCGCCTGGAGTAACCCGGTCGAGGCGCAAACCGCTGCGTGCGATGGGCTGCGTCCGGTAGCGAACGCATTGGGCTGGTCGCTCTGCATAATGTAGACACGCGGCATCGGCAGCCCAGCGCGCTTGGCAAGATCGCGCACGAGGCCGTAGTACTCAGGCGCAGAGCGTTCGTTAACTTCTTTCGCCCCGTACATACGCAAAACGAGCTTGTCAGAGTTCCACAGGCTAAACACATTCATGCCGAGAGCTAGAACGAAGGCGATAATCATGCCTGTCTGGCCACCGATCGCTGCACCCAACGCAACGAAAATTGCGGTCAGTGCGGCCAAGAGCATGGCCGTCCTTACGTAGTTCATTGGCATGACCCGCCTCAGCCTCCTCAGTGATCCGACTTTAATCATGCTATATGGGAAGAAGCGTTGCCAGCAACCAGTGGCGACAAGGAGCCGCGCCATGGCAGATTCGCAAAAGCAGCCCGTTCGACCAACTGCCGCCGAGCGCGCCTTGAAGGAAGCTGAGGCGCGCCGCGCCGCTCGTGAGCGCTCTGTGGAAACGGACCAGCGCGAAATCGGTGGGCGCGAGAGTCCTGATCCGACGCGACACGGCGATTGGGAAAAGGGCGGCATAGCTTCCGACTTCTGACGCGGCTGGTGCAACACGCAACGCCGCCGGCCGCGCCAGGCGAAGCAAACGCTGGAGCAATGCGCAACCCTCGGCGCAGAATACTATGCTGACGCGAGCGACGCTAAGCAGCTAGAAGCTGCACTCTCAAAATTTGCACAGAAGCTCAATGCGCTGAGGCTCTCGAAGTAGCGTAAGCCAGCCCATAGACGCGTGGTGGTGACAGGGTTGCCACGTATCCACGGGATTTGAGGGCGCTCGCGGCGCTCTTGCGTGCCAAGGGACGACGGGACGTTATACTGACCGTTCGATCGCCCTCAGGAATACGCAATGTGTCAACGGCGGAGTAAAAACCGGCCACCGTGGCGGAGTAACATTAGGCCAGCTGATGTAGGGGCGGTTGAAGCAGGAAGGCCCCTTTAGCCAAAGGGGCCTTCTTGTTTTCGGCGGTTGGTGTGGTGCTGTCAGGTTG
>JAAERO010000397.1 GCA_024230315.1 Hyphomicrobium sp. | reverse complement strand
GTGACCATAATACGCATTGCGGCGCTTAGCCTGCTTTCTCGATCTTCGTCAGGCCACCCATGTAGGGAACAAGCACGTCGGGAATTGTGACAGAGCCGTCGGCTTGCTGGTAATTCTCAATGACTGCGATGAGCGTGCGCCCGACTGCGAGCCCAGAACCGTTGAGCGTGTGCACAAAACGCAGCTCCTTGGAGCCCTTTGACCGAAAGCGTGCGCCCATGCGGCGCGCTTGGAATTCGCCGCACACCGAGCAGCTTGAGATCTCGCGATAGGTGACCTCGCCCGGTAGCCACACCTCGATATCGTAGGTCTTTTGTGCGGCAAAACCCATGTCGCCCGTGCACAGCACAAGAGTGCGATAGGGCAGTTTCAGACGCTTCAGGACCTCTTCGGCGCAGTTGGTCAAGCGCTCGTGCTCGGCAAAGCCGTCTTCGGGTTTTGTGATGGAAACGAGTTCGACTTTTGAGAACTGATGCTGGCGGATCATACCGCGCGTGTCTTTTCCGGCAGCGCCCGCCTCGGAACGGAAGCAAGGTGTCCATGCGGTAAGACGCATGGGAAGCTGGTCCTCATCCAACGTGCTTTCGCGCACAAGATTCGTCAATGAGACTTCCGCGGTTGGAATCAACCAAAATCCATTTTTTGTCTGAAAGAGGTCCTCGGCAAACTTCGGAAGATTGCCAGTTCCATAAGCCGCCTGGTCGCGCACGAGCAGCGGCGGGGTGACCTCAGTGTAGCCAAACTCACCCGTGTGCAGGTCGAGCATGAACGAGGCCAGCGCCCGCTCCAGACGCGCCAGCGCGCCCTTCAACACAACAAAGCGCGCGCCGGAAATCTTTGCCGCGGCCTCAAAGTCCATGAGGCCCAGCGCCTCTCCGACCTCGAAGTGCAGCTTTGGCTTGAAGTCGAACTCAGGCCGCGTGCCGGCCTTGCAAACTTCCTTGTTGTCCTTCTCGTCCTTGCCGATCGGCACGTCGTCGAGCGGCAGGTTCGGGATCACTTCCAGTTCGGCTTTTAGAGCAGCATCAAGTTGCCTCTCCTCCGCCTCGCCTTGCTGAATGACCTCTTTTAGCTCGGCCACCTCGGCCATCAGTTTCGCCGCTGCAGCCTCATCTTTGGCCGTCTTTGCCTTGCCGATCTCTTTGGAGGCAGCATTGCGGCGCGACTGCGCTTCCTGCAGCTTGGTCAGATGCCGCCGGCGCGCCTCGTCCAACGCCAGGAGCTTCTTCGACAGCGGCTCAAGCCCGCGCTTTTTCAAGCCGGCGTTAAAGGCGTCGGCGTTATCTCTGATCCACTTGATGTCGAACACGGGCGGGCCTCGTCTCCAGCGTGCGAAGTTGGCGTTGCTATAGGCTGACTGGCGTTTCTGGTCCAGCCGGGATTAGGTGGACGACGAGGCTTGCGTCGCAACGTGCTTTTTTGCCACCCGCTCCACCGCCCAGATCGAGAGCTCATAGAGCAGGATCGTCGGTAGCATCATGGCCATCATGCTGAAAGGATCGGGCGGGGAGAGCACGGCTGCCACCGCCGTAATGCCCAGAATTGCATAGCGCCGACCCTTCCTGAGACTATCGGCCGTCACGATACCCGCTCGTGCCAGCAGCGTCAGCGCGACGGGAAGCTGGAAGCAGATCCCGAACCCGATGATCAACGTCATGATCAGCGCCAGGTATTCGGACACACGTGCGTGCAGTGTTATCTCGACCGGTCCACCCGTCTGCTGCATCGACAAGAAGAAACGCATCGCCATAGGCATGACGACGAAGTAGACCATCGCCGCGCCGATGAGGAACAAGACTGGAGTCGCGATGAGATAGGGTAAGAAGGCCTTGCGCTCATTCTTGTACAGCCCCGGCGCGACGAACTTGTAAATCTGTATGGCGATGATTGGAAACGAGATGCAAAACGCGCCGAACAGCGCCAGCTTCATCTGCGTGAAAAGATATTCCTGCGGCGCAGTGTATATCATCTCGATCTTCTCGGCGTCGCCGGTCGCCCACTGATAGGGCAGCACGAGGATGTTGTAGATCTCATTGGCGAAGGCGAAGCAAACCGCAAAGGCAGCACCAACCGCGACAAGCGACAAGATGAGCCTTTGGCGCAGCTCGACAAGATGGTCCAGAAGCGGCGCCTTGGAGGCGTCGATGCCATCTTGACCCGGGCGCTCGGTGATCTCGCTCACGTCGCTCTTGTCCCTGTCTTCTCAGTCAGCGGCTTTTCCTTCGTTGGCTCTGGCTCCGCCACAGGTAGAGCTTTGCTCTTTGCCCCCGCTTCGGTCTGTGAGGGCTCGCTATCAACCGCTTGCTGGACGTTAAGTTTCGCGCTCTCGATGTCGCGATCGATTGCGGCAGCCCCCTCGTCTATCGTGGACTTCATCTCGTGACGCACGCTTTCAAGGTCTTGCTTGAGCTGTTCCAGCTCCGTGTCACGCACCGCCTCATCGAACTGGGCACGAAACTCAGCCGCGTGCCGGCGAATGACACCCATGTACTTGCCGATTGTGCGCAATAGAAGGGGCAAATCCTTCGGCCCCACCACGAGCAGGGCCACGATGGCGAGGATCAGAAGTTTGCTGGAAGTAATGTCAAACATGCGCCGTTCCAATTGGCGATGCGGCCGGCGCAATCAAGGGCAAAATGCCTAAGGCGCCAAAGTACCGCGACGCTCCGGCTTGCGGGCCGCAAGGATCAGCCCGATTTGTGACGCTCGCGCTCGCGCTCTGAGATCTTGGTCGGCGGTTGGTCGATCACCTTGGGCTGCTCCGGTTTCTCGTCCTCTTCATCCTCGGACAAGCCCTTCTTGAAGCTCTTAATACCCTTGGCCATGTCGCCCATGATAGACGAAATGCGCCCGCTGCCGCCGAACACAAGAACTGCGACAAGCGCGAGGATGAGCAAATGCCATGCGCTCAAACCCATTAATCTTTCGCTCCTCATCTACTTTGCAGATTTGCTTGAAAATATCGCAGAAAGCGACGGCCGCCGCAAGTCGAGGACTGGGAGAGCATACGCTTAACTCACTACGGAATCTTCACTTTCTTTGCTTTCGCGCGGAAACACCAGAACGCGCGCGGGATCGATCACGACGCTCACTTCTGCCCCACGAGCCCAGCCGTCCATTTCGCGTACCCGGACCTTCAGCGGCCTGTCGAAGCCGTCAACACCGATTTCCAGGCGTGCAACGTCGCCGAGGAACTTTACGTCCAGCACGCGGCCGGCAAGGCCGCTCCCGTTACGCGCCAGAGTGATCCCGCGCTCGCGAATGCAAACGATGGCGTAGACGCCATCGCCGAGGTCAGGCGCAGGCAACTCTCCAATAGGACACTCAATGTGTCCGTTGGAGACGGTATAGGTAATCTCGTTGATTTCGGAGAAGAGGCGCGCAATGAAGAGGTCGGCGGGGTTATGGTAAAGGTCCTCAGCGCTGCCGGCCTGCACGAGCTTTCCTTCGCGCATCACCGCGATTCGGTCGCCGATGCGCATGGCCTCCTCGGGATGATGCGTGACGATAAGGGAGGTCGCGCGTGTCTCGCGTAAAATCCCGAGCGTCTCCTCCTGAATCGCCTCGCGCAACTGCACGTCGAGACCAGAGAATGGTTCGTCCATGAGCATGACGGCGGGACGCGGCACAAGTGCGCGAGCAAGCGCTACCCGCTGTTGCTGACCGCCCGACAGAATATGCGGATATTTGTCGGCCAAATCTTTGAGTCCAACGCGCTGCAGGGCGAGCAGTGCCTCACGCCGCGCTTCCTCTCGCGGCAACCCCTTCAGTCCAAATGCAACGTTGTGCAGAATGGTGAGGTGCGGGAACAGTGCAAATTCCTGAAACATGAGGCCGATGCCGCGATCTTCCGGCGGCACGAAACAGTTCGGGCCGGCGACTTCGCTATCATTGATCAGGACGCGACCGCCTGTGGGTTTCTCAATGCCAGATGCCACGCGCAATAGCGTGGTCTTGCCGCTACCTGACGGCCCCAGAAGACAGACAACTTCGCCTGGTGCCACGTCGAGATTGAACCCGGCCAGCGCGTCGGTTTCCCCATAGCTGCGCTCCACGTTGTCAAAGGTGAGTCGCGCAGCAAACGTGGCTGCAGCGCGCCCCGTTGCAAGGGCGGCACTGGCAAGCGCCGGCTTTGGCGTCGATGTCTTAGATGACATAGGCTTCAAATTAGGGGGCACCTTTGGGTGGTCTTATATCCCCTCAGGGCTTATCGGGCTCCTCGTCATCCGACAAGGGCGGCAGCATCTCGTCATCCATCTCAGACCCTTCGTCGTCGTCCTCGGTGGCCTCCAGTGGAACCTCGTCGGGCATCAGGGCCGCAACGTCGGTGGGCTCAGGCACCGTAAAATCAGGCGGCAAATTACCATCGAGGAGCCCTGAGGCCCGCAGCTCGTTAAGACCTGGCAGATCCTTGATGCTCTCAAGCCCAAAGTGGCTGAGAAACACGTCGGTGGTACCATAGGTCACGGGCCGCCCCGGAGCGCGGCGGCGGCCACGCAGGCGGATCCAGCCCGTTTGAAGCAGAATATCGAGCGTTCCGACGGACGTCGACACGCCGCGGACTTGCTCGATCTCGGCACGAGTCACCGGCTGATGGTAAGCAATGATGGAAAGCGTCTCGAGCGCGGCCTTGGACAGGCGCCTCTCCTCAACGGCATAGCGCTCCAAGAGATATGCGAGATCGTCGGCCGTGCGGAAGTGCCACTTGCACGCCACCTTCACCAGATTGACACCGCGACCGGCATAGAAGCCTTGCAGCTCGTCCAGCAAAACGGAGATGTCTTCGTCTTCGGCTAGGTGACTCTTGAGCTTGATTTCATCGAGCGGCTCTGCCGCTGCGAAGAGCAACGCTTCGAGAATTCTGAGCTTCTCGCGGTGATCGGCAAAGGGAAGGGCTGCGACGTTGCCAGGTAGGCTCGTCACGGCAGGTTGCTCCGATGGCTCTCCGGTCTCGTCAGTGCGAGTGTTCGGGTCAAGGCTCGGCGGCACTAATATCAGGCGGGGCGGCACCATGCGCTTTTCTCTCGTGTGTTCGTTTTCAGTGACGCTAAACCACGCGCTGCCATTCGTCTTGCGAGCGGCGCACACGCATATAAATAGGTGCGAAGGGCGTTTCCTGCCGGATTTCGATCTCACCTTCGCGTGCCATCTCAAGAGTGGCGCCAAAAGCACTGGCGAGAGCTGTCCGGCCGTCTTCAGTTGTCGTGACAATGCGCTCCAAATAGCGATTGAATTCAACCCAATCGGTGCCGACGGTAACGTCGCCCATCAGGCGCTCCAGCCGGTCGCGCGCATCCTTGATGGACCAAACTGGGCGCGCCTTGACCACGTGGCCCACCTTAATCGTGCGGCGGCGCTGATCAGCATAGGCATGCAGCAGGTCGTAAATCTGTGCCGTATGGGTCGTGTTGCGAATGGTCTTGGAGCCCTCAGGCATACCGCGCGCAAACACGTCTCGGCCAAGACGCATGCGCGTCATAAGCTGGGCTGCCGCGTTGCGCATCGCTTCAAGCCGCTTCAAGCGGAATGACAGGCGTCGAGCCATTTCCTCCGCGCTAACGTCCTCGCCCTTCGCATCCTCGCGCGGCAACAGTAGGCGCGACTTGAGAAAGGCGAGCCAAGCCGCCATCACCAAATATTCGGCCGCTAACTCAAGCCGCAGCTTTTGCGCTTCAGCGATAAAGACGAGGTATTGGTCTGCCAGCGCCACAATCGAGATCTTGGCGATATCCACCTTCTGGGTGCGCGCGAGCGCCAACAACAGATCGAGCGGGCCCTCGTAGCCGGCCACGTCAATGACGAGCGCATTCTCCGAATCAGCCGGCGCATCGAGCACGGGCTCTTCCCATGCCGAGATTGCGGACTGCGAGTTGTTGTCCTGCTCTTCGCTCATGCCTTCGCCCTGATCGGTCGCGAATCAAAAGAGTGCGATCGATCCTGCCCCATGTAGTGCTGAGCTTACACTGATTCAGCATTGTCCGCTGCTACGTAAGCAATCGGGCAAGATGCGCCTCGGCCACAGCAATATCGCATGGCTGGTGCGCGTTAAGCACGCCGAGTGCGGTCTCGAATCGCTGTAGCGCGCGGCCCTGCAACGCCGGTGCCCCCGCGGCGGCCAATCGCATCTCGCGAAGATCGCCGTTGCAGTGAAGCACGATGTCGGAGCCGGCGGCGATAACTGATTCGGCACGTTGTCGCATGCCACCTGACAGCGCTTTCATCGACAGGTCGTCGCTCATCAAGAGGCCGTCAAAGCCTATCTCCCCGCGGATAACATCACGGGTCACAATAGCGGACGTGCTCGCCGGAGCGTCTGGATCAATGTCGCGATAAATGATGTGGGCGGTCATGCCCGCCGGCATCGTGTTAAAGGCCTTAAACGGAGCAAAGTCGCTCGCAGCAAGCTCTTTTCGACTTTCGGTGACGACTGGTAATGCCAAGTGGCTATCTTTGGTTGCGCGCCCGTGTCCGGGAATATGCTTAATCACCGGAAGCACGCCTCCGGCCATAAACCCATCGGCAACAGCACGTGCAAGCCTCACGACTTGATCAATGCTTGTGCCGTAAGCGCGGTCCCCAATAACCGCGTGCGAGCGGGGCACGGGGAGATCGAGAACCGGAGCACAGTCTGTGTTGATGCCGATCGCCTTCAGATCCTCGGCCAGGAGACGAGCAACAGCAAATGCGGCCTCCGTTGCCTGAGCGAGATCCCGCGCATAGAGCCTTCCATAGGCCGCCGCCGCCGGCAACGCGCGGCCAAGCGGCGGGCGCAGCCGCTGCACGCGTCCGCCTTCCTGGTCGATGAGGACGAGAAGCTTATCTGTGCCGACCGCCTCGCGAACCGCCGCGACGAGTGCGCGGATTTGCGCGTGCTCAACCAGATTGCGAGCGAACAAGATGAGGCCCGCAGGGCGGGTGTCTCTCAGAAAGTCCGTTTCCTGCGGCGTAAGTGCCGTTGCGGCCACGCCGGTGATCAGAGCGCTGCGCATCGCGACCCCGCAGGTGCAGTCCTAGATGCGAAGATTGGCTCAGTATGCCGTGACCCAGCAATCCTTATGGCCGGCACTCTTGAGTTGGCTGCACAGTGCGCTCGCTTGGGCGCGAGAACCCGGCGGGCCGATAAGCAAGCGATGGTAAGTGCCCCGCGCGCCCAGATTCGCTTCCCGGATATCTGGCGTCTTGTTCTGCAACACGCCGGAGTATTTCTGCTGCATGTCGGCGAAGCGCTGCAAGGCGGCCAAGCGGCTTGTGCTTGAGACAGGCACTGAGGCGAGCACTGCCACGTAGCCATTGCCCCCTGTCGCGGCAGCCGGACGCGGCGACGGCTTCTTGGGAGCACTCGCAGCAGGCGGTGCGGTGTTGACCGGATTCCTTGTCGGTGTGGTACGCGCGATCACGACCGGCTTCTTGGTAGCGGCCGGCGGATTCACAACAATCGGCTTCCGAGCTGTCGCGGCAGGTGGCTTAGCAGAGGCCGCAGGCGCCGTAAATGGAGCCGGATTGGCCCGGGGGAATTGGCCGCCGAAGCCATCAACAACTGTCATCCCCGGAACGGAGACGGTGGGCGAAACAGAGCCCGTCTGCTGCGGCGCTTCTGCCGGTGGAACGATAGAGCCGTCGCGACCCACCACCACTGTCTGGACCTTGCGCGTGCCGTTCGCATTCACGTCAGATGCGTTCGAGTTATCACCCAGCCGCCCCATAACCTTGCTGTCGGTGTGCGCGAATTTCTTGCCGCCGGGATCGGCTGGCTTGGTCTTGGAGGGACTGCTATCTCCCGTAATCAGCGGCGTTTCGCCATCAGGAGAGTTTCCGACAACCAGCTTGTAGCCTTGCGCAAGTCCGAAGCCGAGACCGACGGCGACGACGACGGCGCCCGCAATTCGCATGGTCCAGCTGCCCCGCCGAGGTTCTTCGTCCTCGTATTCACCTTCCTCGTGCGGGTAGCTCGGTTCCAGAGCACCAGCGTGCGCGTTCTCGTAAACGGGCTGGCCACCGCCATGATAGACCTGCTCCATAGCGGGATCGCCGTGCCCGGCGAGATGCTGTGCTGCTTGTTGCCCCCATTCCTGCTGCGCCTGCAAGGGATCATTGTGCGCTAGCGGATCGGGAAATGGCTGAGACCCACTCTGCCCTTGCCCCGCACCTGCCTGCAGGTAGCTGCCAAGGTCGTGAGCACGCGGATCCTGGCCCTGTGCAGGAATGGACCATTGCTCGTAATTGCCACCAACGAGATCGGGCGCCGGGCCCAAGCCCGAATGCTGGGCTTGGGCGGCGTGCGGCTGTTGCGCGTAGGGTGGCTGGGTGGCTGGATTGGGTTCTGGCACAGGCGCGGCCGGAGCAGGCGGCGGCTGTTGAGGATAGTGGTAGCCCGGCGCTCGGTCCAAAGATGGATTTGTGCCCTGCTGTGGCGGATATCCTCCCGCCGGGGACGATTGCCAGTTTGGCTGCTGCTGCGGGTGCTGCCCCTGGGGCGTGCCAGACCAGGAGCGCGGATCCTGATCGGCTGAGGGCTGGCGCTGAGCCGGCCACCCGGTGTTTGGTGCGTTGCCGTGGGAGCGCGACATCTTGGAAATCCCCTCGAAATATCGGTTCGGACTGTGGTCCGTCGAATCGGGAGTTTAACGCATCGAATCCGGCGCCTCGACGCCCAGCATTAAAAGACCCGAGGATATCACCTGTTGCGTAGCGGCAATAAGTGCGAGCCGCGCCGCGGTCACAACCCAGTCTTGTGTTTGAATAAATCGTAAATGTGGCGAATCATTGCCTCGCGTCCACTGAGAGTGAAATGCTCCAGCCAAATCATAGAGATAGAAAGCTAGACGGTGTGGCTCCTCAGCACGAGCTGTACTGCCAATCAGACGTGGGAAGAAAGCCAGGCGCTTGATCCATTCGATCTCGCCGGGATCTGAGAGGCACGATAGATCTGCCTCCCGCACGGCCTTGCTTTCCTTATCCAGCTCCGGGAACATCTTTTTGGCATTACGAAACACCGACGCGGCGCGCGCATGCGCGTACTGAACGTAGAAGACTGGATTGTCCCTTGTTTGCTCCAGCACCTTGGTAAGGTCGAAATCCAGGGGTGCATCGTTCTTGCGCATCAGCATCATGAATCGCACCGGGTCGGAACCCACCTCATCGACAACGTCGCGGAGCGTCACAAATGTACCGGCACGCTTGGACATGAGCACCGGCTTGCCAACCCGCAGCACCTTGACGAGCTGACACACTAAGATAGTGAAATCCGCCTTCCCGTCGGAGAGTGCTGCCACCGCAGCCTTGATGCGCGGGATATAGCCCAGGTGGTCCGCACCAAAGACGTTGCGATAGTGATCGAAGCCGCGCTCCAGCTTGTCAAAATGGTAGGCGACGTCGCTGGCGAAGTAGGTGTAACTTCCGTCCGATTTCATCAGCGCGCGATCGACGTCATCTCCGAAATCGGTGGACCGGAACAGCAGCTGCTCGCGGTTTTCCCACTCGTCGTCATCGTGGCCCTTAGGCCGGGGTAGCCGCCCCTCGTAGATGAGACCTTTGGCACGCAGCGCCTCGATTGCCGCCTTGACCTGATCCTTCTTGCCCAACGTCAGCGACGCTTCCGAGAAGAAAACGTCGTGCTTGACGTTGAGCGCCGCGAGGTCCTTCTTGATCTCGGCGAGCAGCGGCTTTACGGCGGCTGCGCGGACAATCGGCAGCCAGTCTTCTTCCGGCTTGTTGAGAAGACCCTGCTTATGCTCCTTGGCGAGCATTTCACCAATCGGCTTTAGATAGTCACCGGGATAGAGCCCGGCCGGGATCTCGCCGATATCCTCGCCTAACGCTTCGCGGTAACGCAGATAAACTGAACGCGCGAGCTGATCGACTTGGCCGCCCGCATCGTTGACGTAGTACTCGCGCGTGACCTTGTAGCCGCTGAATTCCAAGATATTGCAAAGCGCATCGCCGAAAACTGCGCCGCGGCAGTGGCCAACATGCATGGGACCGGTCGGATTGGCGGAGACGTACTCAACGTTGATGGTCTCGCCACCGCCGATGGCTACACGGCCATAGTTTGCGCCTTCCTCAACGATCGTGCGCACGACATCCTGCCAAAATCCGGGCGTGAACGTGAGGTTTAAAAAGCCCGGACCAGCGACTTCAACCTGCGCCACGTCCGATTCGCCTGAGAGTTTCTCCTTAAGGCGCTCAGCAATGTCGCGCGGCTTCATGCGCGCGGGCTTGGCGAGGACCAGAGCAGCATTAGTCGATAGATCTCCGTGCGTGCTATCGCGCGGAGTTTCGACCTCAACTGCAGGCACGACAAGGTCTGCGGGCAGCACACCGTCCTGCTTTAGGGCTTCGAGCGCCGCCGCAACGCGATCCTCCACGTGCGCGAACACGTTCATGGGGTCTTATCCTGGTCGATGGGTGAAGCTTCCGCCTTATCCAAAGCTTGGAAGCGTTGCAATGGGAAACGCGGCCCGCCTAACGCAAATCGGGAGTGGCGTCAAACAGGCGGCGGTGCTCAGCGATGGCATAGCGATCGGTCATTCCCGCAACAAAATCAGCAATCAGCCGAGCACGGCGGCGCTCACTGAGGCCCGCCGCGGCCGCCCGCCAGGCCTCTTGCATGGCATTGGGCTCAGAAAGGTAGCGGGCGAAGAGTTCGCGCACGATCGCCTCGGCATCCTTCATGACGTGCATGACGCGCTCATGGCGATAAACGCGTTCAAACAGAAACGCTTTAATGTGCGCAATATCGCGGGACATCTCGTCTGAGAACGCCACGGTTGCGCCCGACGCGCGGCGGATGTCATCCGGCGAGGCGGGGCTCAGCAGCCTCAGGCGCGTGCGCGTCTGGCTAACGAGGTCGTTCACCATCAACGTAATCATGCGCCGTGTGACCTCATAGAAGCTCCGCCCACTATCGTCGGCGCCAACCAAGATCGCCGCATGCACCACTGCCGGCCCTGCTAGAGGCTGACCCTCAAGGTCACGCAACGCGATGAGTTCAGCGCGCAGGCCATCGTCGATGTCGTGCGTCACGTAGGCAACATCGTCAGCCAGCGCGGCGACTTGGGCTTCCGCCGAGGCCCATGATCCAAGGTCGAGGCTTTGCCATTGCTCTAAACGGCGCGCAGCCTTCTCGATGGCTGCGCCGGGGGACACGGGCCCATTGTGTTTAGCGATGCCTTCAAGCGTCTCCCAGGTAAGATTGATCCCGTCGAAACCGGCGTACTTACGCTCAAGAACGGTTACCAAGCGAAGGCTTTGAGCGTTGTGATCGAAGCCCCCAAAGGCTTCCATAACGCCATCAAGCGCGCGCTCGCCCACGTGCCCAAAAGGTGAATGACCAAGATCGTGGGCGAGCGCGATCGCCTCGGCGAGGTCTTCGTCAAGACGCAACTGGCGAGCCACAGTGCGCGCGATCTGCGCCACCTCAAGGCTGTGCGTCAGCCGGGTGCGATAGTGGTCGCCTTCATGAAAAACGAACACCTGCGTTTTGTGGGTCAGGCGGCGAAAGGCGGTCGAATGCAAGACGCGGTCGCGGTCGCGCTGGAATGGACTGCGCGTTGGGCACTCTGGCTCGGCGTGCGTGCGCCCGCGGCTTGGAATCGCGCTTGCCGCATAAAGCGCGGGCAGGCGTGCACCCGCGGCGAGGTTTTCGCCGTAGTCCCGGTTTTCCAAGCTCTTCTTTCTTCCTGCCGCTGAGTTCATCCCGCCCGCCGCCTCATTGCTCGACCCTCAATGGGCTTTGACATCGGTCAACGCACGCTTATATTCCTTAAGGTGAGAACGCCGCCCCCCGCAACCCCGGCACGGCCCAGAAGCTGAACGAATGAAGATTATGAGCGAACCCGTTACCCTTACCGAGCGCGCGGCAACGCGCATCGCCCAGATCGTTGCCAGCGAGGACAAAGCACGCCTTCTTCGCGTGAGTGTGGAAGGCGGCGGCTGCTCGGGCTTCCAGTACAAATTCGACCTCGTTCCGCATGCGGAACCCGGCGACATCGTGCTTGAGCGCTCAGGTGCAAAAATTGTCATCGATTCGGTGTCCTTAGGGTTTCTGGCTGGCTCCGAGATCGATTTTGTCGACGATCTGATTGGCGCTTCCTTCCGCATTCACAATCCGAAGGCGACGCAATCGTGCGGCTGCGGCACCAGCTTCTCCATCTAGCACCGCGCGCTTGACAGCGTACTGGCCAGCGTTGCGATTCTCGCATACCTGTGAACACACACGGCGATCGGGCCAAGCTGGACGCGCATGAAAATTGCCACGTGGAACATCAATGGCGTCAAGGCGCGGCTGGAATCCGCCCTCACCTACCTGCGCCAGGAGAGCCCCGACGTCATCTGCTTTCAGGAAATCAAGAGCGTTGACGAGAACTTCCCGGCGGCGGCGTTCGAAGATCTTGGCTACAACGTCGCAACGCATGGTCAGAAAGGCTTCAACGGCGTCGCTATTCTTTCAAAACAGCCCTTGGACGACGTGACACTGCGCTTACCCGGCGATGAGACAGACGAGCATGCCCGCTATATCGAGGCGACCGTCTCGGTGTCCGCCGGCGCGCTGAAAGTCGCATCCATCTACTTGCCGAACGGCAATCCCATCGGCACCGAAAAGTTCACCTACAAACTAGCTTGGATGAAGCGGCTTGCCCAACACGCCCGCTTGTTGCTGTCGGAGGAGATGCCGCTAGTGCTCGCCGGCGACTACAATGTGATCCCCGAACCCGCGGATGCGAAGCGGCCCGGAGCCTGGACAGGAGACGCATTGTATCAACCCGAAAGCCGCGCTGCGTTTCGCGCTCTTATCAACGAAGGCTTCACGGATGCCGCACGGCAGTGCCATCCAGAGCCCGGCGTCTACACGTTTTGGGACTATCAAGCGGGCGCCTTCCAAAAAGATAACGGTATTCGCATCGATCACTTGTTGCTCTCACCGCAGGCCGCCTGCCGGCTCGTCTCAGCAGGCATCGATTGTTTTACGCGGGGTTGGGAGAGACCATCGGACCATGTGCCTGTCTGGGTCGAGCTTGATCTCTAGCGAGATCTCAAGGCCAGAGTTGACTGACGGGCACCTCGAAAAATAACCCATACTCCGATTTATGCGAGTCTGATGCCTGACAGATTGATTCGGGCGGGGCACGATGGCGCAGATTGGGTTTTTCGATTCCGACAGGCGGCTTGAGCTGCTGTCGAAGAGGGGTGATCGGCTTGAGGC
>JAAERO010000396.1 GCA_024230315.1 Hyphomicrobium sp. | reverse complement strand
TGCATAATGCGCCCTCAGAAACCCTAGTCTCTTTCTTCTTCTTCCCGTTAACAATTAGCTGGATATATCAGCTCACAGGGATTGTGAGAGGCCCGAAGCCACCACGGCCCCAGCCAGCGTCGACAGGCCCACAAGGACGGCAATCACCAAACGTGTAAAACGCATCTTCTTGTCTCCTAGGCGTTGAGGCCTCGCAACGAAGATCTGATCGTCTTCAACTGAAACCTGGCCATGCCTCATGTCACGTGATGCGCATCGCCATCTGCCAAGGGCGCAACACTCAGGCCGCGCCAGTTATCCTACGGACGGCCTTGAGGTCGTCCTATTGCAGACGGTAAAGTTGAAGTCGGTGACAAATCGGAACCTCTGAACAACTGCGAATTCGGAGCCTACGGAAGACGTTTTTGCATTGAAATCAAGGTTCTCTTGGAGATCATCTAGGGTTCACGGGAGTTGATCAGAGGTTCCAAATCCAACCATGCGCATAAACGCGCATAATCGTACGGCGCCGTCAAACAGGCTCTGTCCGTGATTGGTGCTCAGGTGATCAGTGGGTTGTTTTAGGCCGCATTTTTGACCGGATGAGAACAGCGTACGTTGTCCATGCGTGCCCCGTCACGCGCCCCTCTTGCGTGAAACTTTTTATGGCCGGCGTGCCCTAAGTGTCACAAAAAAGAGCGCGCGCAGTGTTCGTCTGCAGCTAACACTCACTGGCGCGAAGCTGTCGCTTAAGGCTCAGGCCAGCGCGTCAGGGAATGGGTTTACTACGCCTGCACTGCCGTTGCCAATGACACCGCCGTGCATAAAAACGCATGATTCTGTTCTGGAGCGTTTGATGCCAGCGCTCGATTTCACCTTGCGCCATCGGATTTTTTGAGAATATGCAAAACTAAGTGGGAAGTGTGGCTTGCACGCTATTCTCCTTTCGGTTCGAAGCAACCATAATCCGTCTCCTGAAGATGAGCGGCGGCGTATAGCGACAGGGGAAATCCAATGAAGTCAACTACACACGGGTTTACCCAGCTAAGATTTTGGCTTTTGACGCTTGGAGTGGTTGTTACGTTCGGGGCGGGCATCACCGAGGTCAACGCACAACAACCCAGCCCACCTGCCGATAATTGGACGGTAAACTTCACACCCTATGGTTGGCTTACCTATCTAAACGGCGACAATACTGTGAAGGGTCGAACGGTCGCTGTCGATGTCAGTGCAAAGCAGGTCATTGAACATCTCGAGCGCATGCCTTGGTTTAGTTACGCCGAAGCACGTAAAGGCCGGTTAGTCCTCTATAACGACCTGTTCTACGCAAACCTTGGCCTCACCGAGGGCGTATCTTTTAGTCGTGTTGAACGAGAGGTTGGCGGATCCATAGACGTTGACGCCAGCTTAGACTTCGAGCAAACCATTGTCGAAGTCGGAGGAGCCTACGAAATCGCAAAGTGGACCGCGGCGAGCGGGTCGATGAATTTCAACTCTTCAAGCGCATATACCGCCATCGACCTGCTAGCCGGAGCCCGATACTGGCATCAGAAAATGAGCGTTAACCTCGAGATCGGCACCGACGTTGAAATTGGCGATTTGATCATCATTCGTGACTTTGCGATCGCACGCTCAGGGACAGTTCATTGGATCGATCCGGTCATTGGAGCCCGGTTCCGGCATCAGTTTGCCCCCGGCAATGAGCTTATTGTTCGCGGAGATATCGGCGGCTTTGGCGCCGGCAGCCAATTCTCCTGGAATGCGCTTGCGGCCTACAACTGGGAATTCGCTGTGCGCCACGGTGTTACATACTCCGGTGTCCTCGGTTATCGCGCACTCTATGTTGACTACGAGCATGGGTCGGGCCGCAATAAGTACGCCTATGATGTGCTGACACACGGACCAATCCTAGGAATGGCCATCGGATTCTAGATGAAGTCGCTCGATGAGGTTGAGTATCGCTTGCCACTTGCAGTTCTAGTGCAGAGACATGGTCAAGCTCCGTAGCATCTGCACGGCTCGCGGTTGAACATTCCTACTGGCGAAGTCACACAATTGAGGAGTAGGTCGAGCAACCGTGCATGGAACCTATGAACTTTGCGGGAGGTCAGTCTGTCAACGTCCGCCAAGTGCCGATGTGTTGAAAAAGTCGGTTGATCATTGGTGCGAACGCTGATTCCTGTTTGAGAGGCAGGGATCGGAGGGCACGGCGATGATGGGACGGAAAACGACGGATCAGGCGAGGTTGTTTTATGCGTTCA
>JAAERO010000395.1 GCA_024230315.1 Hyphomicrobium sp. | reverse complement strand
GCATACACTGCCGCCGGACCTAACCGCTCAGCAATGACCCGCGAAACGCCATAAGGCCCCCGATATCGGGGGCCTTATCGCTTACATCCCTGCTGCACTTTTGCTCCGGCCAAACGATGTAGATTTACTCCGGCGTTGACATCCTGAGCAGACGGACGCTATGGACGATGTGGACGCAAACATCCGCACCCAATCCGTGGGTCCTAGCTGGGTTCGGCGGATCGACTTGAAAACGCTCCCCCATCGAGCCGGAAAAGAAAGGTAAGCGCACGGTGTGTCCCGCCTTGAACAGGGATCATAAGCTGCGATTGTCGCCGTCCAAGATACATGGGTCATCGTGGCGGGGATATTGGGATGCAAGGATCGTGAATGGAGCGTTGCTGAGGAGTGGAGGATCATGGCGGAGGCAAACCAACCAGAAATAAAGAAGGTCTGAGCTTGCATGACATCAATTCAACGGCACATTGACCCACAGTGAGCCGCCATAGGATTGAAAGTCACCCCCTCCACCAAGACCGTCATAGTTGCCAGCAGCGCGCAGACCAACTGATCGTAATCGCGGCTCAACCTTTACCCAAAGGGCATAAAAGCATAGATGGCAAGGCAGGTCACAATACCGACAATCAGGTTCATCGGGATTCCCACCCTGAGAAAGTCGGAGAAGCGATAATTTCCAGCGCCATACACCATCGTGTTGGTCTGGTAGCCGATCGGAGTGGCGAAGCAGGCACTGGCGCCGAACATGACAGCGACGACGAGCGGCCGCGGATCGGTCGCCAGGCTATCCGCGAGACCTATTGCGATCGGCGTAAGAACGACAGCCACCGCATTGTTGGTAATCAGTTCGGTGAGCACTACAGCAATAAAGTAGATAACGATCAGGGAAACGAACGGTGAATTGTCCCTGAGCAGTGGTTCGACGCCCTTGACGACCAGATCAACGGCCCCACTCTTTTCGAGCCCCGCACCAATGATGAGCATGGCAACGATGAGTACAAGAATGTTGGCATCAAGCGACTGCCAGGCCTCATCAGCGTCTATGCAGCGCAGCAACAAAATTGCCGCAATCGCAATCCAGGCAAGGCCGACAATAGGCATGACGTTGAATGCGGCGAGCAAGACAACGAAGGCCATCGCGAGTATGGCCCAGGGCGCTTTGCGACGACGATAGCTCTTCGCTCGGGGCTCGCTCAGGTTGATGAGATCGGCCTCCTCCGCTGCTCCCAAGAGCCCATCTGGCGTGCCACGCAAAAGGAGCCGATCCGCAGGCTTCAATCGTGCGGAAGCAAGATCAGCTCCCGGGTTGCTGCCATGCCGACTCAAGCCTAACATTTGAACGCCGAACTTTTCGAGGCGCAGCTCGTGTGGCTCTAGCACGTGCGCCTCGCTGCGCGACGGGGCAAGGATCGCCTCCATCGTAACTGAATCCTGAGAATCGACCTGGCAACCAGCGAAGCTGAAGTCCCCGTCGGCTTCCAGAGAGAATAATTCCGGGAGAGTCGTGTTTATCGATACGACGTCATTTGCCTCCAGCAACAAATCTTCTGCGAGCGGGTGAATTTGTCGGCCAGACCGCGTCAGAGCAACGACCGTTATCCCTGGTTGTTGGAAATCTGCAATTGATGGTAGCTCACGGCCGCTCCGTAAAAATCCTTGGCTCAAGCGAATATTGGTGAGGTACCGCACAGCATCTACGTCGTCGGTTAGGTCGTCCGCAGATATGCGGCTAGGCAAGAGCCAAGGCACCAGCAGCATCGCCGTTGTGAGCCCCGTGAGGGCGGTGACTATCCCGACCGGTGTAATCTCGAAGATTGAGAACGCAGACATGCCTTGACCTCGCGCCACGCCGTCAACTAGCAAATTAGTTGAAGTGCCGATGAGTGTGCAGGTTCCACCCACGATGGAAGCATAGGACAGCGGGATTAGGAGTCGGCTTGGGGTCACCTTCAGTGCCTTGGCGAGCTTGTTAGCGACGGGGATCAAGACCGCCACAACAGGAGTGTTGTTGATGAAAGCGGACGCAGCCGAAGTCACTAAGAAGAAGCTCGCAAGCGTTGCTCTGGGGCGTTTCTCAGAGTGCTTGAGCACGAAACTTGACGCACTTTCGAGGACGCCCGTGCGCACCAGCGCACCCGACAGGATCAACATGGCCGCGATTGTAATCGGTGCGCTATTAGAGAACGCTGCCGCAACATCCCCGGTTTCAACGACGCCTAGCACCAGAAACGCTGCAGCGCTCGAAACCGCAACAACGGCTGGCGGCCAGCGCTCTAAAAGAAAAGCTGCGAACGTGAGCGCGAGCAGAATGAGAGCCACGACAGGCTGGTGAATCGAGAAGAAGTCCAAGCGCCAATCTCTTAACTACGAATTCCGCGGAGCCCTCTATCTTACTTTCTATAAATATTCGCTTGGCCATCGCTGACTCGGACCCCCACGCATTGACGCCAAAGGCGATGCAGGCAACGACCAGTAGCAGTTGTAGCTTAGCAGCGAGTGCTCTTCCACTTGACACTATCACGTTCCCCTCACGTGCATGAAGTGCTGTTATCCCGCATTGCCCAGATAAGTCGGTTAGAGAGAGGCCCAACTTACCGATTCAGATATTATCATCAGCATCTTAGGCGAATAGATGCGGGGTCATAATGGTGCACCCAACGGGTGAAGCAAAATCCGATGCGTCCCGGCT
>JAAERO010000394.1 GCA_024230315.1 Hyphomicrobium sp. | reverse complement strand
GCCGGGACGCATCGGATTTTGCTTCACCCGTTGGGTGCACCATTATGACCCCGCATCTATTCGCCTAAGATGCTGATGATAATATCTGAATCGGTAAGTTGGGCCTCTCTCTAACCGACTTATCTGGGCAATGCGGGCTTAGGGGTATCAGTTCCTACTGTGCGCGGCTCTCTCAGCCGCGCGGCTGTAATGCGCAGCCCAAGTTTCCAGTTTCAGCCCCTATCTGTGGAGAAAGCCGACCATGCATGTGACGATGGACAATGCCCGCGCCGCAATCGACGCAGCGCGCAAGAAAGCGGTGGAGCTCAATACACAGATGTGCATCGCCGTCGTCGATTCAGGCGCCAACCTGAAGGCGTTTGTGCGCATGGACGACGCCTGGGTCGGCTCGATCGACATCGCCATCAAGAAGGCGATGACGGCCGTCTATTTCGGGATGCCGACAGGCGAGATCGGTAAGTTATCCCAGCCCGGCAACTCGTTGTACGGCATTGAGCACTCGAACGAGGGTTTGATTACGTTTCCTGGCGGGTTGCCGATCGTCGATGAGGACGGCGTTCTGGTGGGTGCCATCGGAGTCAGTGGCAGCGCGGTGGAAAACGACCATGCGGTGGCCGAGGCCGGCGTCAAGGTGGTCGGTGTCAGCGACCTGCCGGCACACCCTTGGCGTACTTGAGCACACCAATAAGCCGAACTTGGCGGTGCCTCAATCGAGACGTTCGACCTTGTCGGCCAAGTTCCCCAAGACGTGTACGCGATAGCGTGCGTTGTCGCATGTGAGGATCCAGACCGGCACGTCTGGTTTCGATGCTTTGACATCGCGTTCCGCCTTCTCCGCCTTGCCACACGTGTAGCCCTGTTTGCGGATCTGCACGGCGATGATCTCGGCGGGTGTTTCTGGCTCGGCTTGGGCGCGGGAAATAAGCGCGATATCGCCGGTGTCAAAAGCGAGACCCAGAACAAGAACAGCGAGTGGTACGTGTCTGTGCATGACACAGCCATCCTGAAGGTCATGGGTGGGGCCCGGCGGAACGAAGATGCGATCCGCCGGGCTGGTTGCTTGGGTGAGACGTAGGCCGTCAATGACCTGCGACCGCTAAGCGGCCACAGCTTCCTTTGCCTTGCGGCCGGCCATCGCCATGAAGACGTAGCTCCAACCGGAAAATAGCAAGTTTATGCCAACGAGCAGGCCAAGTGCCCACCCTGCCGAACTTGGCAGCCCCAAGAAGATGAGAACGCCTACGATGAGCGCGGCAATTCCGCTCAACAGTAGCCAGACCCGGCCGTCGGATGGGTGCACCCGGAAGGCCATGATGATCTCCATGATGCCCTCCGCTACGAAGAGAATGGCAAGCAGGATGGCCAACGTTAAGAGCCCGGTGAGAGGGAAGAAGGCCAGGTAGCCGCCGGCGATCAGGTAGAGGACGCCGATCAGCAAACTCCACAAGACCCCCCCCCAACCTTGGGCAGAGAAGGCATGGATGATCAGGAACACCCCGCCGATGAGGAACAGCCAGCCAAGGAAAATCTTGGCGGCGATGGTGGAGACAAGGGGGAAGCAAATGGCGGCGATCCCCACCAAGATGAGAACAATGCCGAGGACTAAAAACCAGCCCCATTTCTCCGCGATATGCTGTCTGGCCTGGGCCAGTTTCGCTTCGATATCGGCTTGCGACAAAGATTGAGCCATGGCTCGCCTCTCTCATTTGTTTTGTCAAAGTAGTCCGTAAACATAGCACAGTCGGGAACATCCGAGTTACCTGTCCATCCGCACAAGACCATTAAGGCTGCCGCTGAGATATGGCGGTGCGCGAAAAAGAGGCCATTGAGCCGCCGTTGCAGTTGCATCCTTTTGTGCAAAGCGTGCTAAATTCTGTCTTGCCGCACGCTGGCTGCCGGATAAGTGGTAACCGCAGGTTTTCACTGGGATAAGCAATATCCGAGGCAAGTAGCGGCTCGGTCCCATGAGATGGGTCCAGGCCGCTTTTCCGCCCCGGTACGGTTGAATAGGCTGCCAAATCCATGCAATCGGTGGCCGAGTAGTCGCATAGGGATTGTGCCGATGGCACGCGAGGATCAACCAAGACTTTGTATCGTCGCTGAGGCGGCGATGGGTGAGGACGTGCTTAGGCGCGTTTCTGTCGTGCTTGAGTCTGCCGACATTGCAGTGCTGTTCATTGCTCCGGCCGGCGCCACGCCGCCCGATGCGGTGTCGGCGAAGCCGCTCGTAGACGCCGCTCAGGCGAAAGGGGTTGCAGCTCTCATTGAGGGCGACGCGCAACTTGCTCGCACCCTGCGTGCTGATGGCGTGCATATGCCTTGGGCGAAGGAAGCGGCGAAGCGTTATGGCGATGCTCGCCAAATCATGGGCAATCGCCTTATCGGCGGCGGTGATGTTGGGCGTTCGCGTCATGAGGCCATGTCACTCTGCGAAACCGGCGCCGACTACGTGGGATTTGGAATCCCCGGTCACGTTGAGGATAGAGAAGCAGCACGCGCACGCCAGCTGGCTCTCATAGAATGGTGGAGCGAAATATTCGAAGTGCCGTGCGTTGCCTTCGATGTTGAAACGCCTCAGGAGGCAGTGGCTTTGGCGCACGCCGGCGCTGATTTTGTTGCGCTTGCCATTCCGGCGGGTCTTGTCATCGAAGAGTTGGGGCGCTGGGCGCAGGATCTCGCAGGCGCCCTGACGGCGCGGGAGGCTGCCGCATGAGACGCACGCTTCTTGCGCGAATTCTAGTCGCCGCCGGTGTCCTAGTGGCTGGCACACTGCCTATGCACGCCGGGACGAGCTCCTGGTATCGCGAGAGCGAAGTTCCCAAGCCGCTGCCTGGCAAGTCGGTCAAGATCAAGCCAACCCCCAAAGCTGCCCCTAAATCGGGACCTGCCACAGGCCAAAAAGCGGACACTAAAATCTTCGTGGAACCCACAGGCGAGGACGCGGCCTATATCGCGTTCGACCAGGGACAATACCTGACGGCGCGCAGGCTCGCCGAGGCGGCGGCCGCCCGCGGCGAGCCTCAGGCCCATACGCTGCTCGGGCGGCTCTACTCGGAGGGTCTCGGCGTCAATAAGGACGCCGCGGTTGCAAGCCGGTGGTATGCGCGCGCCGTCGAACTCGGCGATATGCCGGCCACGTTTGCGCTCGGCGTCCTCTACGCGGAGGGCCGCGGCGTGAAAAAGGATCGCACAAAGGCTGCGGAATTGTTCGAAAAGGCTGCCCGCACTGGTCACGCGCGCGCGAACTACAACCTTGGCCTTTTATTTCTCAAAGGCGACGGCAAGCCGGAGAACCCTCACCGGGCCGCACAGCACATTCGCTATGCTGCAGAAAAGGGCATCGTCGCCGCCCAGTACGACCTAAGTGCGCTCTACCAGCAAGGTGCCGGTGTTCCCCACGATGCCGTTGAAGCCTCACGCTGGATCGGCAAAGCGGCCGCGCAAGGCATGGTCGCCGCGCAATTTGAGTACGCCGTCATATTGCTGCGCGGCTTGGGCCTGAAGAGCGATGAGCTCAAGGCCATCCCTTATCTCAAGTCGGCGGCGGACAAGGGCCTGGCGGCCGCCCAGAACCGGCTCGCTCATGTCTATGCGGAAGGCGTTGGCGTGGAGAAGAGCCAGGTCGAGGCCGCCAAGTGGCGGCTCATCGCAAGAGCGAGCGGCTTGAAGGATGAGACACTCGATGCGCTCGTCGGCGAGCTGCCGAAGGAGCAGCAGGCAGCGGCGCAAAAGGCCGCAATCGAGTGGCGTGAACGGGCCGGGTTATTCTAGAGCAAGATCGTTCTTGATGGAATCGCTTGGCTCTCGCCCGGGAGGTCTCAAACAAGAACGTGAATCTTACTCTAAATCAAAAGCGTAGAGATTGATTCACGTTTCACTTGGAACGGCACACGTGCGTCCAAGTGAAACGATCAGGCTCTAGCCCGCCAGTATCGTCTTGCCAGCGCACACCGAAAGCGTTAGTCGGGCGCCAATGCTTTCGGCCTACTTCCCGCTCGGACCCGCGCCCTGTTGCAGCACATCCTTCGCTCGCTCCGCGCTTCCCAAAGAGGATCTTGAGACACTATGCCTGCCTCCGCGTTGATGAACGTCATGGTCTCTGCAGCGCGCAAGGCGGGCCGAAGCCTTGCGCGCGATTTCGGTGAGGTCGAGCAACTTCAGGTCTCGGTCAAGGGTCCGGCCAACTTCGTCAGCGCCGCCGACCATAAGGCTGAGGACATCATCTATCGTGAGCTGGCCAAGGCACGGCCCGGCTATAGCTTCCTCATGGAGGAGCGTGGCGAGGTCGCCGGGGTCGATGCGTCGCATCGCTGGATCGTCGATCCGTTGGATGGGACAACTAACTTTCTGCACGGGCTTCCGCTCTTTGCGATCTCGATCGGGCTCGAACGCGAGGGGCAGCTCGTCGCGGGCGTCATCTACAACCCCATAAACGATGATCTATTCACCGCGGAGAAGGGCAGGGGCGCCTTTCTCAACGATCGCCGACTGAGGGTCGCGGTGCGCAAGTCGCTTGCCGATGCGCTCGTCACGACCGGCATCCCGCACTTGGGACGCCCCGGCCACACTATATTCCTGCGCGAGTTGGAGACCGTGATCAAGGAGGTCGCTGGCGTGCGGCGCACCGGTTCTGCCGCGCTTGATCTTGCCTGGACGGCGGCTGGCCGCTTCGATGCCTATTGGGAACGTGGCATCAAGCCGTGGGATCTTGCCGCCGGCATCCTGCTCGTTCGCGAAGCAGGTGGATTCGTGACGGATCTGTCCGGCGGCGACAAGATGTTCGAAAAAGGTCAAGCCCTTGCCACGAATGGCACCCTGCAAAAGGCCCTACTGGCGATGTTTACGGCCGCAGCTGCGACTGCTTAAACAACGTACCCTGACGGGCACGATGTTGCCGATTTGCGCTGGCATAACCTTCGGTTAATCTCGTCTGCTGCCAAAGCGCGATCCTCGTTGGAGTTTTTGAATGGCTCGTAAGCGACAGACCGACATGACCTCGTCCCCGCTCCACAGGATGCTTACGCCACCCGGGGTATTCCTAATCCGGATGCTGATCTTTCTCACGCTCGTCACTTTCCTGGCGGCGATCCTGCACAAGCAACTCTTTACCTCGTTCATGAACAACCCCGGCCTCAATGGGCTCATCGTGGCGGTGCTGATCCTGGGCATCATCTATTGCTTCCGTCAGGTCATCCGCCTCTACCCTGAGATCCGATGGGTCAATGCCTTCCGCATAGCTGACCCTGCTCTTGCGATCTCCCACCGGACGGTCCTGCTGGCGCCGATGGCTGCCCTGCTGCGTGATCGGACTGGCGTGCTGTCGCTGTCGACGAGTACGTTAGGCTCGATTATGGACAGCATTGCCTCACGTCTCGACGAGGCGCGGGACACCGGCCGCTATATGGTCGGCCTTCTGGTGTTTTTGGGTCTGCTCGGCACCTTTTGGGGCTTGCTCCAGACCATCCAATCCGTCGGTTCCGCGATCGAGACGCTCAACACCAACGCCTCCGACAATGTCGCGCTGTTCTCCGACCTCAAAGTCGGTCTCGCTGCGCCCCTCGCCGGCATGGGAACAGCGTTCTCCTCATCGCTCTTGGGTTTGGCTGGATCGCTCGTTCTAGGTTTTCTCGAGCTGCAGGCAAGCCATGCTCACAATCGGTTCTACAACGAGCTGGAGGAATGGCTGTCGGGGATCACTGACCTGTCTCCTGAGACCGCCGTTTCCTCCGAGCAGGTGAATCGCCAACTTTCCAGTGCAATCCTGCACATGCAGCGTGCCGTTGAGGATCTATCGAACCGCATTTCTGACCAGTCGATTGCGAGTTCTATGGGCCAAGGCGGTGCAAGCAGCGGCGATGAAAGGCCGGTTCGCGAGCTTGCCCGCGGCGTAAATCAGCTCGTCTCGCAGATGCGTGCCGAGCAAAAGGTCGTGCGCGAGTGGGTCGATGAGCAAGCCGCACAGCAGTCCGACGTCTCCAGCGCTCTGCGGGATCTGGCAGTCAACATCAAGCGCCGGAGCTAACGCATGGCGGGCCGACGCACGCGGCGCGGAGGTGAGTATTCGGAGTTCTGGCCGGGCTTCGTCGACGTGCTGTCGACGCTACTTCTGGTCGTCATCTTCCTCATGTCGATCTTCATGCTGGCGCAGTATTTTGCCACGCAGGAGGCGAGCGGGAAGGACACCGCGCTCAAGAGGCTGACACGCCAAATCTCAGAGCTGACCAATCTGCTTGCGCTGGAAAAGGGCAAGACCAATTCGGCGGAAGATGAGCTGGCCGCTCTGCAAGCGACGTTGTCGACGCTGCGTGACGAAAACACCAAGCTCTCAGGTCTTGCACTCTCAGGCGACGAAGAGTCGAAGACAGTTCAATCGCGCATTAGTTCCCTCGCTGCCGATTTGAAGAACCAGGCGGACATCTCCAGCGAGGCGCTTGCCAAGGTTGACCTGTTGAACCAGCAGCTCATTTCGTTGCGCCGTCAGATCGCGGCACTCAACGATGCACTCGAAGTCTCCGAACAGAAGGATCGTGAAAGTCAAACCCGCATCAAGAATTTGGGCGCGCGCTTGAACGCGGCGCTTGCGCGCCAGGTGCAGGAATTGCAGCGCTACCGTTCCGATTTCTTCGGTCGGCTGCGCGAGCTTTTGAAGAACCGCAAGGACATTCGCGTGGTCGGCGACCGCTTTGTGTTTGAGTCGGAGGTCTTGTTCCCTTCAGGGTCATCCGACCTGACGCCTGAAGGCCTTTCTGCGATGGATCAGCTTGCCTCGGCAATCGTCGAGCTTGAGCGGCAGATCCCCAAGGAGATCAACTGGGCTCTTCAGGTCGACGGACACACGGACATTCGCCCGATCGCAAGTCCGACGTTCCCATCCAACTGGGAACTGTCGACCGCACGCGCCATCTCGGTCGTGCGCTACCTAATTACCCGCGGCGTTCCCCCCAAACGTCTCGTTGCCGCGGGCTACGGCGAGTTTCAGCCTCTCGAACAAGGCAACACAGAAGACATTCTACGACGCAACCGGCGCATCGAGCTGAAGCTCACGAACAGGTAGCGCTCTATTGCAGCGCTCGCCTGTCTGGGTATGCCACTTTGCTTCGTGAAGTCTTTTTAGGGGTATGTTGGTTCCGGCAACGGCGATGGGGCCGATGTCGATTCCGGCGGCGTTCCCGCGAGATCGGACACCGCAGCATCGAGTTTCTTTTGCGCCTCGGCGATCTGGTTCTTCAAGCTGTCGTTTTCATTAATGAGCTTTTCCTTGGCTTCCTCGGCAGCTTTGAGAACAGATTGCGCGTTCAGATTCTTCTCTGCACTCTCCTTGGCGCCAGCGAGCGCCTTGGCGACCGTGCCCACAAGCTCGCTGATCTTAGCGGAGGCGGCTTGTGCATCGGCCTGCAACGCCTCTGCTGAAGCTTTTGATAAAGCATAAGCTTCTTTCGATGTTTTGAGCTCCTCCTTCAGGCTTGCAACACTTGCCTCAAGGCGATCCTTGTCACTTGCAAGTGCTTTGCGGACCATTTCAGAGTCGGCATGCAGCTGCTTGTGATGAAGGGCCATGTAGCCCCCATAAGCGGCGAGCCCGGCAAGCACGAGCACAAACAGCCACATCCCCAGCGGGGTGCGGCCTTTACTCTTTTCTGCGCCGCCGCTTTTCGTCAGTGCGGTATCTGGTTCTGTTGCCATGGCGTGTCTTCTCCCTAGTTGCTTTGTCGGTTCCTTGGCCCGGGCGGGCGTGTAGTGCTGAGGTGCCCCCTTTGCCGCTGGGCAGCGTCGGCCGTCTAGTCATACCACTCAAACAATACGAGGATGAAGACTTCAGCCAAACTTGGTTGCGCCGGGCCGGATTTACGCCGCGAGACGGCTAAGCCGGGCTATTCGGCGGCCTCGGCCGTGAACTGCATGTCTGCGAGCCGGCCGTAGAGCCCTCCCTTCGCAATAAGCTCAGCATGCGTGCCTTGCTCGACAACCCGCCCGGCCTCCATGACGAGGATGCGGTTGGCCTTCTGCACGGTCGCCAGGCGGTGAGCGATGACAAGCGTCGTGCGGCCCTTCATTACCCCTTCCAGCGCCCGCTGGACAAGCGCCTCGCTCTCCGCGTCGAGCGCGCTTGTGGCCTCATCAAGCAGAAGGATCGGTGCGTCCTTTAGGATGGCTCGCGCAATGGCAATGCGCTGGCGTTGACCACCTGACAACGTTACGCCACGTTCACTGAGCTGCGTATCGTAACCCTGCGGCAGTGCCTCGATGAACTCATCGGCCTGTGTAGCCGTAGCCGCGCGTTTCACTGCTTTCAGGCTCGCCTCGGGAACGCCATATCGAATGTTCTCGGCAACCGTGTCGGCAAACAGCGCTACGTCCTGCGGTACAAGCGCCATCCGTGTCCGTAGTACGTCGATGTCGGCATCCGAGACACGCACGCCGTCGATGCGTACGTTGCCCGACGTCGAGTCGAAGAAACGCAAAAGCAAATTGAAGATCGTGGTCTTGCCCGCGCCCGAGGGCCCAACGAGCGCGACCGTTTCACCCGGCTTGACGCGAAACGTCACTCCGTTGAGTGCCGCGATCTCTGGCCGCGTTGGATAGGCGAAGTGGACATCGCTGAATTGAATATCTCCGCGCGCAGGCTCGGGCAGCGGTACGTGGTTGGCGGGCGAACGTATCTCGGGCTCCACGGCCAACAGCTCGGTCAGCCGTTCCGCCGCGCCAGCCGCTTGGCTTATTTCACCCCAGACCTCGGAGAGCTGGGCAAAGGCCGCCGCTGCGAAAACCGCATACAGCACGAACTGTCCTAGTCGGCCTGCCGTCATCTGTCCGTCGATCACGGAGGCTGCGCCATACCACAGCACGCCTGTAATGCTCGCCACCATAAGGAACATGACGAGCGCGGTCAGTGCCGCGCGCGCGACCATTCTTTCCCGAGCGGCGGAGAATGCGTGTTCGACCGCGGTCCCGTAGCGCCTTGATACGGCATCCTCGTGCCCAAACGCCTGCATCGTGCGCACCGCACTCAAATTTTCTGCGGCGTAGGCCGATGCCTCGGCAAGCTTATCCTGCGCATAGCGCGACAGGCGTCGCACTCGCCGCCCGATTGCGAGAATCGGCACGATGATGACCGGAATGGCAAGAAGGACGAGGAAAGAGAGCCCGGGGCTCGTTATGAACATCATGATGAGCGCGCCGACCACCATGATGAGGCTGCGCAAAGCTTGGCTGAGCGATGAGCCGGCGACGGCCTTAATCTGCGTCGTGTCGGCTGTCAGGCGGCTCATAACTTCACCGGAATGGGTGCGCTCAAAGAAGGCGGTCCCAAGCTTCGCGATGTGCCTAAAAACATCGTCACGCAGATCCGCGACGACGCGTTCGCCCAGCCAGTTGACGAAGTAAAAGCGCGCCGCGCTGGCAACGGCGAGTACGAGTCCGATGACGACGAGCATCGCGAAGTAGCGATCTATGAAGACGTCGTCGTGGGATCCAAATCCCAGATCGATCATGCGCCTCACAGCTAGGGGCACGACCAGCATAGCCAAAGCGGAGACGATGAGCGCGATGCCGGCGAGTGCGATCATGCCGGGGTATTTTAGGAGATAGGGCTTTAGTGCCAGGAGCGGGCGCAGCGAAACCCGTCGCTTTTCCTGCTCCTCAGTGTTTTCATTGTGAGGCTGCGCGCGGTCGCCGTCGGTTGCGTGCGCTGATGTGTTGCGGCTCAAGGTCTTCGTGCTCTTTTGGGGCTGGCTCACCGGCCGAAGGGAGGTCAAGGGCCGACCATGCCTGAGAGGTTCCACCGGCTCAAGGGGCATGGGTCCGCGCCCCTTTGGGTGCCGCTTCCTACCGCGGCTTGTGCGGCCCGCTCAACTCGACTATAGAGGCCGCTCCGAACGACGAAATGGCGCGCTAGGACCGGTGCTTTGCGTCCGGTCGATAGCGATCTTGGTCTGCGAGACGTGCAATGAAGAACGATACACACCCAGATTACCATCTGATCAAGGTGGTCATGACCGATGGGACCGAGTTCACCACTTACTCGACCTACGGCAAAGTTGGCGATGAACTGCATCTTGAGATCGACCCGACGACCCATCCCGCGTGGACCGGTGGCGACCAGCGCCTGACCGATCGCGGCGGTCGCCTTTCGCGCTTCAAGAAGAAATTCGAGGGTCTATTCTGAGCATATCGTCGAAGCGGTACATTCAGTAGAATGCAAAAAGACCGGCCGCTATTGGCCGGGTTTTTCTATTTGATAGGCAACGCGTGGTCCTGATCCACCCCCAGTGAAGTGGTCCGACTCGAAGTATGGGTTTTAGCCCTGAGGAGGACTGATTATGCCAAAGAAGCACCACAAGCCTGAAGAGATTGTTTCCAAGCTGCGTCAGATTGAGGTTTTACATTCGCAGGGC
>JAAERO010000393.1 GCA_024230315.1 Hyphomicrobium sp. | reverse complement strand
CACCTTTCTTCGACAGAAGCTCAAGCCGCCTGTCGGAATCGAAAAACCCAATCTGCGCCATCGTGCCCCGCCCGAATCAATCTGTCAGGCATCAGACTCGCATAAATCGGAGTATGGGTTATTTTTCGAGGTGCCCTAAAGGAGATCTCGCAGCAAGACGATGGCAAGGGCGAGTAAGCGATTTCCCATTTGGGGAACACTCTTCCATAAATACGGACGGCGGCCATTCGCGACCGCCGCCTGAAAACACAACAACACTCGAGATTGTTAGATGATGTCGATCTCGGCCGGCAGGTATGATGTAACCTCAAGGCCAACTTCCTGCTCGCGGACTGCGGGCTTTGTCCAAACCTTCATGATCCTATCTCCTCCTTAGACCTGGCGAACGTTCGCCCGGTTCGTGTTGAATAGATAGGCTGGTGCTTTCATCAGTGCCAATTGCAATTTCTTGGGCAACAGATAAGCGCTTCTGATGACGCGCGTAGCATTTCGTTTGGGCGGCAGCCCAAGAGCGCCCGTATTAATGAGCCGCTTCCCAGTTTTCGGCAGCTTTTGCGTCAACGCGGATCGGTACGCTGAGTGACACTGCCGGTAGACCCGCGCCTTCCATCACCTGCGCCACCGTCTTCAAGGTTTTGTGAACTTGCGCATCCTTCACCTCAAACACCAGCTCATCATGCACCTGTAGGAGCATACGGGCGGAGGTGAGTCCCGCCTCTGCCAAGGTATCTGGCATGCGGATCATCGCGCGGCGGATAATGTCAGCGGCCGAACCCTGGATTGGCGCGTTGATCGCTGCGCGTTCCAGAAAGCCGCGCATGCCAGGATTGCGCGTGTTGATCTCAGGGTAATGGATGCGCCGGCCGAAGATCGTTTCCACGTAGCCCTGTTCGTGCGCCTGCCTTTTGGTTGTGTCCATGTAGTCGCGGATACCAGGAAAACGCTCAAAGTAGGTCTTGATGTAGGCGGCTGCTTCTTCTCTAGAAATTGCGAGCTGGTTGGCGAGCCCAAATGCAGAGATGCCATAGATGATTCCAAAGTTGATGGCCTTGGCGCGCCGGCGCACATCCGGCGTCATGACCTTGAGCGGCACGGAGAACATCTCCGATGCCGTCATCGCGTGAATGTCCACGCCGTCATCAAATGCTTTCTTGAGCTGCGGAATGTCTGCGATGTGCGCCAAAACGCGCAGCTCAATCTGGCTGTAGTCAGCCGAGACAAGCTTCATGCCCTTCTCAGCGACGAACGCGGTACGGATTTCGCGCCCTTCCTTTGTGCGCACGGGAATGTTTTGCAGATTGGGATCAGAGGAGGCGAGCCGCCCGGTCGTGGTCGCCGCAAGCGAATAGGAGGTGTGGATACGTCCCGTCTCCTGGTTGATGTAGCCCGGCAGCGCATCGGTATAGGTGGAACGCAACTTTGTTAGCTGGCGCCACTCGAGCATCGTGTTGATGAGTTTGCGCGCGTCAGGCGGCAGTTCCTCGTTGCCAGCGAGGTCGTCGAGCAGACCTGCACGCGTCTCCCATTGCCCCGTCTTGGTCTTCTTGCCGCCCGGCAATTGCAGCCGGTCAAACAAAAGTTCGCCGAGCTGGCGCGGAGACGCGAGATTGAACTTGTGGCCGATGAGGCCGTTCACCTCTTCCTCCAGCCGCGCACTTTCCTGCGCAAATTCGCTCGACAGGCGCGCAAGGATGGTGCGGTCGACCAGTATCCCAGCGCGCTCCATGTCGGCAATGATGGGAACGAGCGGCCGCTCCAGCGTTTCATAAACCGTCGTTCTATGCTCCGCGGCGAGCCGCGGTTTCAGCATCATCCATAGTCGTAGCGTGACGTCGGCGTCTTCGGCCGCATACTCCGTCGCCTTGTCGATCGGCACTTCGGCGAACGACTTCTCCGATTTTTTGCCAAGCACAGGCGCCATCACCTGGTCAAACGAAATGCAAGCATGGCCGAGGTGGCGCATGGCGAGCTCGTCCATACCGTGGTTTCCCTTGCCCGCATCGAGCGCATACGACAACAGCATAGTGTCGTCGAGCGACGCAATGAAAATGCCGTGGCGCGCCAGCACGTTGTAATCGTACTTGAGGTTCTGGCCGATCTTCAGGACGGAAGCGTCCTCCAGCAGCGGCTTCAGCGCGGCAATCGCTTCTACAATAGGAACTTGCGGCAGCGCTTCGTCGGCGCCAAAGTCGAAGCCGACCGTACTCTTGCGGTGTAAAAGCGGCACGTAGCAGGCTTTGCCCGGCACCACAGCAAGCGAGAACCCGATGAGATCGGCGCGCATGGGATCAAGACCTGTCGTCTCTGTATCGAAAGAGACGCGGCCGGCTTTCTTAGCCTCGGCAATCCACTCATCGAGCCGTTCTAACGTGGTGACAGTTTCGTACTTGGAGCGATCGAACGGCGTCTTTACCGCCTCCGCCGCATAAAGCACGGCGGCCTCGGGTGTCTCCGCTGCAACCAGTTTCCCCGTCTCGCGGCTTGCTCCGCCCGCCTTTTTCGCCTGACCCGCAACGCTCAAACCAACGGACGCCTTTAGCGGCGCGGGCGGCTCGGTGCCCAGTGCCTCAGCGATGCGCCGCGTCAGCGTGCTGAACTCCATGCTTTGCAAAAAGGCAAGAAGCGTTGAGGGGTCGGGATCGTGCACGCCCAGCGCATCAGCGGGAACGGTTGTCGCCACGTCGTCCCTGAGAGTCACCAATTGGCGTGACAGTCGTGCCTGATCGGCAAATTCAATCAGTCTTTCGCGCCGCCTGGGCTGCTTGATCTCAGAGGCGCGCTCCAAAAGCGTGTCGAGATCGCCGTACTCGTTGATCAGCTCGGCCGCCGTCTTGACGCCGATGCCAGGCACGCCCGGCACGTTGTCGGTCGAATCGCCGGCAAGCGATTGCACGTCGATTACCTTATCGGGCGGCACGCCGAACTTCTCGATGACCTCTTCGCGGGTGAATGTCTTGTTCTTCATGCCATCGAACATGACGACGCCGGGGCGCACGAGCTGCATCAAGTCCTTGTCCGACGAGATGATCGTTACGTCGCCGCCATCATCGACCACCTCGCGAGCATAGGTGGCGATCAGATCGTCGGCCTCGTAGCCCTCTTGCTCGACACAGGCGACGTTGAACGCTTTGACCGCATCGCGAATAAGCGGAAACTGAGGAACAAGCTCTTCGGACGGCGGCGGACGGTTCGCCTTGTAGTCCTCGTAAATGTCGTTGCGGAAGTTCTCGCGCGCCGCATCGAAAATGACGGCGATATGGGTCGGGGCTTCGGAGGCCTTCGACTCGCGCAACAGCTTCCACAGCATGGCGCAGAAACCATGCACGGCACCAACCGGCAATCCATCAGATGGCCGCGTTAAAGGGGGGAGCGCGTGAAAGGCGCGGAAGATGTAGCCCGAGCCGTCAATGAGATAGACGTGGCTGCCCTTTGCAATCGGCATTGCCTCGCCAGCAGGCACGCTCGCGATGGTGGCGTTCTTGCTCTTGGATTTGGTCATGGCGCGGGACTATATGCGCTCAGCGTGACCCGGTCAGCCGCTACTGCAGCGACATCCAAACAAGAAGTGGGGCAGACGTCGAGGGGGCCTGCGGCGCAAGCCCCCTGTGATTGCCCGTGAGCAGTGGATCGGGTATCAAGAGCGCCCTGCCCAAGCACCCGTAGCTCAGCTGGATAGAGCGCTGCCCTCCGAAGGCAGAGGTCACAGGTTCGAATCCTGTCGGGTGCGCCAATTATTTCAATAACTTAACTCATATTCTTGGTCTATGGAAATTATGCTAGCAACTGATTAGCAACCACTTTGATCAAGTATCGGAAGCCAGCCTGGGCATATTCTGACCCAATTAGGCGCTCCAAAATGTTATGGGTTTCCAGCAATACAGCGTAATGGATTGCCATCAGAGCACCTATAAGGCGCTCAGCGGCGTCTACTCGGTAGTATTATCAGGCTATACAACCACCGTACTGACATGTCCGCTTTTCCTCGAATTTCGTCCGGAGTCGAGGGCAAGCCGACATTAAAATGATATCCCAAAAAGGCTCACTTTTGACCCCAAGAAGAAGTGTTGCCCACTCAGGGAACAGCCGTCAGGTAGTTGCTATATGCTTCAATCAAACTCATGAAGTTGGTCATGCAGGTTTTCGATTCTGTGCAGCCGGCCCCGGCCCTTTCTTTGTGCCAAGCTGATTAACAATTGCGACGACAAGGAAATGCAGGACGGACATTGCGGCACTATACCGATCGAACAAATCCTGGCCTTCTAGCGCACAAGGTAGAGTCCATGTCGCCGCCGGTTCCGGTTCGGCGGACCAATCCGTGACATATAGAATTTTTGTTCCGGCATCGCCCGCTGCCGCCATGGCGCGAGGCAATTCGGTGATCCGGCGGCGAAAACCCATGGCTATTAACCCCGCATTGCCCAGATAAGTCGGTTAGAGAGAGGCCCAACTTACCGATTCAGATATTATCATCAGCATCTTAGGCGAATAGATGCGGGGTCATAATGGTGCACCCAACGGGTGAAGCAAAATCCGATGCGTCCCGGCT
>JAAERO010000392.1 GCA_024230315.1 Hyphomicrobium sp. | reverse complement strand
GCCGGGACGCATCGGATTTTGCTTCACCCGTTGGGTGCACCATTATGACCCCGCATCTATTCGCCTAAGATGCTGATGATAATATCTGAATCGGTAAGTTGGGCCTCTCTCTAACCGACTTATCTGGGCAATGCGGGTTCAAGTCGTTCCCTCTCGCGATTGCGGATGCGCTTAGCCACATTCGTCCAAGCGCGGGATCGGCCTTCGTCACCCCGCTTCGTGTGCAGGCCGGCGAAGAATTCCGCTGCGTCCGCAGCGTGCAGTCCATGCTGCGCCTCAAGCACGATGGCCATAAATTCTGGCCCTTGCCCCGCCGACGCCTCAGAATGTTGCCCGTTATTCGGCATTATCAAGTCCAAAAGCTTGCTGCTTTTCTGGCTAATTGGAGCAAGAACAGCGCCAAACTGCTGCCCCAAATTGGGACGTGGGTAGAGGAGCGGCACTCGACATTCCGCCCCAAGGGCGTGCTAAGTCTCGCGTGCAGTCAATTGCGGCCGTCGAAGGAGGGAGTGCAGTGTCACGATTGAGCTTCTTGCTTCTGGCCGGAATGTTGTTGGGCCCTATTGGCGTCGGCACACCGGCCCTTGCCAACGATGGATCACGAGACGGCGCGGTTGTACCGCAAGAGGTTCAGCCTCCCCCCGGAGAGTCTGTTGGCAAACCTGGGGCCCGCAAACCGCGTTCGCCGCAGGTCGCACCACCGATGACGCCCGGTTGTCCCTACCGTGGCGCAAAGCTTGAAATGATTGTGTGAACACCCGCCGCGAAAGCGGCGCAAAGCTCGGCTGACGTGTGCCCATCATTCAGTCTAGCGAGTGTTGGCTTGGGCGCTGCTGAGTGGCTTTTTCGATTTTTTCGCCGACTTCTTTTTCTTGCGCCTGCGCTTTTTGGCGGTCCGCGCCTTCTTGGGGTTGCAGCTCCAGGAGACGACGCTCTTGCGCACACTTCTGACGCCCTTGGCATTGGGAGTCATTGGCAGGTTGTCGAGGGTGATGGTGTTAAAGAGCTGTTTCCACCCTGGTTGCTGGTAGCCGTACTCCAAAAGGCTTTTGGCGCGCACGTTGCGCTCCGCGCTGCTCGCATCGCCGAGCACGATGGCCACCAGCCGCGTCCCATCGCGCGTGGCACTCGCAACGACGTTAAATCCCGAATCGCAAATGAACCCCGTCTTCAATCCATCTGCACCCTTGAAGGAGCGCAACAGCCCGTTGTGCGAGCGCAGCTTGATCTTGCCGATGCGCATCTGCGTCATCGACCAATAGTGGGCATATTCGGGATAATCGGTGATGATGGCGCGCGCCAGTTTGGCCAGATCGCGTGCTGTTGTGACTTGCGCGGGTGCGGGCAAGCCGTGTGGATTGATGAATTTCGTCCGCGTCATACCAAGCCGCTTAGCCTTGGCGTTCATCCGCGCAACAAATGCAGGCTCGCTGCCGGCGACGGCCTCGGCCAGCATGACGGCGACATCGCGCCGCCGACCTTCAAGCCGATCTTGCTCGACGGTTGCTTGCGGGCATGGGCGCTGCAGGAAATCTTGGATTTGAGCGTAAGTTTTCTACTCTTGATGGCCTCGAACGTCAGATAGGCCGTCATCATTTTTGTGAGTGAGGCTGGATACCAGAGGCTGTCGGGCTCCTCCGCGTAGAGCACTTTGTTGGTGTTGACATCGAAGAGTAGCGCCGGGCCATCAAAGACCTCTTTGCACCCGAGGCCGGCGACGAAAAGCAGCGCGAGAATTGCGGTGCGATAACGCATCCGGATCTCCGACGAAAACCATACCGTGCCCGATACCACATTCACCGATGCTGCGGCAACGCGGGTTTGAAGCCTTTCCCAGAGCTATGTGACCCGGCGCGCGCACATGATGTGCGAGATTGTCTTTCTGCCGCAGGAAATGCCGCTCAACTCCGGCATAAATTTGCCCGGTCTTATGCTGTTTCCAATCACCGAAGTCACAAATGGTGCCCCAGGCCCGACTCGAACGGGCACGTCTTTGCAGACACCAGATTTTGAGTCTGGCGCGTCTACCGGTTCCGCCACTGGGGCTTAGGTGCAGAAGGCGCGCATCATAACGGCCGTTCTTTCGGCGTCAACGCGCCATTGGCGGCACCCGCGCAGAGATGATAAACGCGATTGTCCCCTTAGACTTACCCCATCATCCAACGGTCTCTGAATGTTGCTCTATCCAGTTGGGGGTTGGGGGCAAGTTCTCTAATTATCGTGCTGGTGTGTCGTCCTTGGGGTTGGGGTCACGGCTAGAATCTGGAGAGGTTGTAGCCATTAATGTAGCCACTCCTCGCACCGCCTCATGGAGAT
>JAAERO010000391.1 GCA_024230315.1 Hyphomicrobium sp. | reverse complement strand
GTCGTTGATCTGGAATTCGGTTTCCTCGTCGGAGAGATTGTACAGCGTCTGCACGACGAGCATGCGAAACAGAACAATGGCGTCGATGGGCTTGCGGCCGGCGTTGGACTTTTTTGTGTCGTCCGGCGTCATAACAACGGCCTCGATGTCGGTGCGAAAGCTCTCCCACCTAACAAGCTTGTCGATCGCCTCAAGCCGATCACCTTTCTTCGACAGAAGCTCAAGCCGCCTGTCGGAATTGAAAAACCCAATCTGCGCCATCGTGCCCCGCCAGAATCAATCTGTCAGGCATCAGACTCGCATAAATCGGAGTATGGGTTATTTTTCGAGGTGCCCTTAAGCATCGCGGAGCAATTTGTACTAGCCTCGGCGGCGAACCGGCCAATTATCCTGCTTGAGGGCAGTGAGCGGCTAAACGAGGTCCGGCTCGACCGCTGGCGCTATATAACGGAAGTGCGCGCGCACGTGCGCCCAGCGGTTGCTCACAGACGAGACGGTGCAAAGGCACGTCGTGTTCGATCTTATTGCGCTGGCCGGTGGCCCGCCCGATCCCAAGGTTCGTCCCAAAATCCAAGAGGCGCTCGATCGCCACGTGCCGGCGCTTGCGCGACGCGCCCAAGCCAATCCGATCATCCGCGCCAATGCGTTGATGCCGTCGGCCCGCTACGGCATTCGCGAGGAGATGAAGCAGTCCTATGGATTTGCCTGGCGCGACCACGTGCGCGGTGTAACGACGACGTTTGCCACAGGCGAAAATATCGCGTTCAGGAGCAAGATGGCCGCCCGGCTTGCCAAGATCGATACGAAATGGGGCGATAGAATCGACGTTGGCTACACGCTCGATCACGCCAAGGTCACGCGAGACAGGAAGAGCCCGAACGTGATCGTGGCTGCCGCCAATGCATCAGGCGAGATCGTGCGCTACTTCGAAACCGGTGAAACTGCGGCCTATTTTGGCTCGCCCTTCGCGCGCAACACCGCCACAGGCGTTTACGACATCACGCGAGAGAGCCGCATGGTGGCATCCACTGGAAAGATCATTGCTGCAATTGCCATTGCCAATACGCGGCGTGACACAACGCAATCGCTGTACGTCGATACACAGGCGCCGGCCCGCGGCCTTGACACGTGTCGGCGAGGATCGAAACGGTACAGTCGCAAGGCAATCGTTTCGTTCGCTTGCTCGCTGAACGATCCGCTGCTGCGCCGAACCGCGCGCGTGGGACAGAGAAGCGTGGCTAAGCTCATTGACCAACTCGGCTTCACCATGCCGCCGCCCAACGCGCTTGGAGAAGGGACGCCCCCGTCGACCGCGGTCGTGCTCGGCCAGGTCGCGGCGGCACCGCGGCGCGTGCATCAACTGGCCGGTACGGTACTAGGAAGTCTGATCGGCCGGGGCAGGACGCCGGTACCCCTGCCGTCTCTGGTCAAGACCTACGACTATACGAGCTTGGATGGTGCGGCCAAGGCGGCGCGTGGCGATGAAGGTGAGATCGTCCCCAACCAGGTCATCAAGCGCGGAGGGCGCGCCCTGCTGAAGGCCTTGCTCCAGGCCCCGCTTTGCTATCGGGCCGGCGGGCAGACAGTCGGGACGCTGAAAAGCCTCCACGCTTGGTGCGCACCGCGGCGCAAGGGCCTCCGGCTGCATTTCGCCAAAACCGGCACCCAAGTGACCGAGTATCCCGACGCCACAGTTGATGCGTGGATTGCAGGCGGCCTGCAGTTTACGAACGGCGCAGCCTATTCCTACGTGGTCGTTGTGGGTACGGGCTCGGTCCGTGAACCGTGGGCGCGGCGTCTTCATTCGTCGCAAGTGGCTGCACCCTTGCTTGAAGTGCTGCTCACCGATCTGGAAGAGCACGCTAAGGCGAACCCACGCCGAGACTTGGCACCACGCCGCCGACGAGCACCGTCAGCCTCCGTGTCGCGACAACCAGTTCGCGCCCTGACGGCGGCCGAAGAGCACAAGCGCAACCTCAAATCCAACTAGCGCAACGCAGCAGAACTCACCTCCTGCCGTCTTTCGTCACCTCAGCGCCGCACTCACGACAAAAATCACACATACGAAAAACCTGGATCACACAACCGGGGCCGATGGGCAGACACTGAAGGCGAAAGAGGCGTTTCGCACGTTTGGTGGCTGAGCGGTCCTGCACATCTCATGTGCCGGCTCGACCAGTCATATCTTGCTGCGAAGAGTTGAGCAGGTCACCCAATGGCGTTCACGTCGGGCGCGTCGCGGACGCGCACAAGGAGGCCCAGCGAGGGTCTCAGCGTTCCTTCATATCGAGCCGAAGAATGGGACGAGCCAGAGAAGCCACGGCGCGACTGGACAAAAATCGTCCTGATCATCGGACTGGCGTCGCTGTCATGGGTTGCGACCTACGTCGGCATGCTCGAGCTCATTCAGTCGAACATGGGCTCACTACCAATCACCCACAAAGTGATCATCGGATTCTTGGTGGCCATGCTGATGACGATGATCGTGTGGTTGTTGGACCAATTGTTTGCTCCACTCGATTGGTTCACCAAGGGCGCATTTGTAGGCGGATATCTTGTTCTTGACGATCATCTCCATCGGTTTTGGCTTCGGCTTCTACTGAACCCGCATTGCCCAGATAAGTCGGTTAGAGAGAGGCCCAACTTACCGATTCAGATATTATCATCAGCATCTTAGGCGAATAGATGCGGGGTCATAATGGTGCACCCAACGGGTGAAGCAAAATCCGATGCGTCCCGGC
>JAAERO010000390.1 GCA_024230315.1 Hyphomicrobium sp. | reverse complement strand
CGTCCAAGGCGTTGCAAGACGGCCTGAGGGCAACGCAAAGGCCGCCGCCAAGGCGGCAGACCAGCATCGCAACCGCGCCTGACGCCGCGCCGCCGGCACCCACAAAGCCAAAAGCGCCATTGTTCGAGGTGCCCTAGAGTCAGTTGGAACCCGGGCTCAAGCACGCGCCTCGTTTTCTGGATTCGCCCTGATCTTGTGGATCGACAGATCGGCGCCCTGATGCTCTTCTTCTGGCGTCAAGCGTATGCCAACGGTCGACTTGAGGGCGCCGTAAACGACGAACCCGGCGATGAAGCCGAAGGCGGAGCCTAGTATCGAGCCAACGAGCTGCGAAGCAAACGTCACGCCGCCAAGTCCACCCAACATCTCCAGGCCGAAGATTCCGCAAGCTATTCCGCCCCATAGACCACATAGCCCGTGCAGCGACCAAACGCCGAGCACATCGTCGATCTTCCACTTGTTGGTCGAAATCTGGAACATCTGCACGAAGATCGCGCCCGAAACACCGCCCACTACGAGCGCTCCCAGGGGATGCATAATGTCGGAGCCGGCACAGACCGCGACGAGACCCGCGAGTGCGCCGTTGTGCACGAAGCCAGGGTCATTATCGCCGATGACAACCGCGGCCAAGATGCCGCCGCACATTGCCATCAGCGAATTGATGGCCACCAAGCCGGTCACCGCATCAAGCCGCTGCGCGCTCATCATGTTAAACCCGAACCAGCCGATGCACAGCAGCCAGGAGCCCAGCGCAAGCCAGGGAATCGAGGATGGGGGCGTGGCGCCGCCGCGACCCTTGTCATAGCGGCCAAGTCGCGGACCGAGCATCAGCACCGCACCAAGCGCGGCCCAGCCAGCGAAAGCGTGGACGACGATAGAGCCTGCGAAATCCTTAAATGGCGCTCCGAACCAAGCGTCAAAAAAGAACTCCTGAATCCCGAAATTGCTGTTCCAAAAAACGCCTTCGATCAACGGATAGAAGAACGCTACGAGCAGCGCCGTCGCCACGGCCTGTGACCCGAACTTCGCCCGCTCGGCGATCCCTCCCGAAATAATAGCGGCGACGGCTGCCGCGAAGGTCGCCAGGAAGAAGAATTTTACAAGCGTATAGCCTTGCGCTTCGAAACCGGATGCGCCGCCAGAAATCGCAGCCACACTTCCAAAAAATCCGATTCCATAGGCGATCGTGTAACCAATCATGAAGTAGGCGATCACCGATACCGAGAAGTCGACGATGATCTTGACCAGCGCATTCACCTGGTTCTTGTGGCGAACTGTGCCGACCTCCAGGAATGCAAACCCTCCGTGCATCGCAAACACGAGGATCGCGCCCATAAGTAAGAAAAAGACGTCCGGTCCCTGTTGCATCCCCCACCCCGTGGCATGTGTCCAATTTTTGTGCAGACGCGGTCTGCGAGCCGCCATGCGTAGCGTGACAGCTTGCTCAAATGCGAAGCATCTAGGTTAGGAAGCCGAAAAGACCAACCATCGTCAACGCCGACGGGCCTGCATTGTCGCAGTAGATGATCGAGTGTTGCTCAAAAGATCGGCAACGAGCCGAAGCAAGCCCGCAATGCAGCTGCATCACATCAAATTGCTCGATAAACAGGCAAATTATCGGATGCGGCGCGGGTTCATATAGAGGTCCGCTTCTTGGCGCTCGATCTTGGGCTTGATCTTGCCCTGCTTCACGTCCTTCCAAAGCCGCTTTATGTGGCGGCGGCAATCGACGTTGAAGATCATCATCGCACTGAAGAGCTGCAGCACCGTCAACAGCCGCCGGTCGGCATGGTCCACTCGCACCCGGCCCTTCCACTTACCGCCGATCGAGAACACCTTGCCGTCGAGATGGCCGACCTCGTTGTCGTGCTGGTCGAAGAGCGTGTAGTCACCGCCCAGGTTGATAAAGTCGCGCTTCAGCCGGTAAAATTTGGGCGCACCGTAGTCCATGATAAAAAACGCGAAATTCTCCGGCATTAACGGCCACTTGTTAGCCGAGCGCTCCAGGTAGACGATGAAACTATCTTCATCGGTGTTGATGGAATAGGTCATCACCGGCAGGCCGCGCGCCGCGACCGTCTGCTGCAATGAGCGACCAACCATCAGGTCCATGGTCGCGCGCCAGTTGAGCGACTCGGTGAAAAGCTTGAAGACGAGACGCTTGTCCATATCCTTGGACTTCTCCCACAGATCCTCACGGAAGCCGATCAGACCTCTGCGCTCGTCGCCCTCGATCACCTCGGCGAAGATGTCCATATCCGAACTGAACTGGCGCGACTTTGCGCGATTGCGCGTGCGCTTGTAGAGCCCGAACTCAATGCTGTTGAAGTTGGTGACCCAGATGTCGACTATGAAGTGATACCAACCGTCCTTGATCGCCTCAGCGGCAACCTTTTTCGATACACCGGAAATCTTGGTGCGTGCGGCCCGTTCCATCACCTCCGCACGCGCGTCGCCCGCCGCGGCGTCGGCCCGGGCCTCGATGCGAGCTGCGGACGCGGTCATGTGAGGCCTCCAAAGGGTTGATGCGCGGAAAAGGCAGCGAATCACTCAGAGGTAAGTCTAACATCGGTCTCCGATGGACAAGACAGCCGGGGCAAATTCCCGCTGGAAAACTTTAGAGCAAGATCGTTCGTGATGGGATCGCCCACCAAGCCCAGAAAGTTCCCGGCAGATAAGTGAATGTTGCTCTGAATCAAAAGAGTAGAGGGCACCTCGAAAAATAACCCATACTCCGATTTATGCGAGTCTGATGCCTGACAGATTGATTCGGGCGGGGCACGATGGCGCAGATTGGGTTTTTCGATTCCGACAGGCGGCTTGAGCTTCTGTCGAAGAAAGGTG
>JAAERO010000389.1 GCA_024230315.1 Hyphomicrobium sp. | reverse complement strand
CACCTTTCTTCGACAGAAGCTCAAGCCGCCTGTCGGAATCGAAAAACCCAATTTGCGCCATCGTGCCCCGCCCGAATCAATCTGTCAGGCATCAGACTCGCATAAATCGGAGTATGGGTTATTTTTCGAGGTGCCCTAAAGGCAGTTCTGGTGCGGCGCCGGCCGCAACGGCAATCAAGCCTCTGTGCTCGAACCTTGATCGCTTTCCGCCTCTTTATCGGACCGACTCCGACCCATGAAGTGCCTGAAAAACTCACCGCTCATGACCGACATTGCACCGGCTTCGAGACGGCGGATCCCGGCTTCCACGCGGGCAACATCGCTCTTGATGTCATCAACGACCAGCTCCTCAAGATTGCTGAGCGTCTGGGCCTCCTGGCCGCCATCGATGCGGCCCGCCCACCAGGCAATTGCCCAGGCCACGACAAGGAGCAGAATGCCCGTCGCAAGTGCCCCCACGACAAGGCCATATCGCTCAGCCAGAAGCGTATAGAGGCACAGTGTCAGCATGGCGATGCCGCCGACACCGAGCAATATCGCGAATGCAATGAGCGAGGCTTGCGTTGCCGCGGTGCGGCCCGCCAGGCGCAGGCGCATAAGTTTGATGCGCGCGAGCAGCTCCAGCTTGCGCACAGAGTGTGACGTTGACATGGGGCCTCTCCTCAATGACGGAAAATGCTAGCGGCCACGAAGCCGATGGCAAATGCAATGAATACGCTTGGCAGGGGATGCTCGCGGATCTCCCTTTCCAGCTCGACGCGCTCTTTGCCGATGGCTTCGCTCAATCGGCTCTCGAGCGCGGAGAGTTCCGATTCCAACTCCTCCTTCTCGGCGTTGAGTCGATGCACCGCTTCGGCGACCTCCTCCTTGACGCGCTCCCCCAGTGTATGGCCCGAACCGTGATCGGCGGGACTCTTGGCAGGGGGGCCGCCACGGCCGGCGGCCACCTCGGCCTTCAGATCATCGATCCGTTTGTTTCTTTCGTTCGCGGTCATCGTTCCAGCTCCTCATAAGAATTAAAGCCCGGCGGAAAGGTAGGTCAGTGTCGCAATGCCCCATATGGTCAAGAAGAAATGCACCTGTTGCGCCGCCGCCAATCAAAAGACTGGCACAAATCGCAATGAACCCCAGAACGCCGATGTGGGCCAGCGTGTTGGCGATTTCTATCGCAACGACGGCCGATTGGCCAAACAGGGGAAAGAAATCGCTCATAGCGCAACTCCCTTTTGCGGTCCGCTCGTAATCCGGGCCGGCACATGAGAAATCAATTCTCGCACCCTATCAAACGGACATTCGACTAAGCACGTCATCTGCCCTTGAGGACCCTTTCAGCCGCCGTTGCCCCAGCGAGGATCGTTCCGGTGAAGCCGCCGTTGCCAGCATAAGAAGAGGCGAGATAGAGCCCGGGTATAGGCGTATTGGGTGTGCTGTCAGGACCCTTCCAGATCGGACCCGAAGGAGGCAACGGCGCAAACCCGTAGATCGCACCGTCCGGGGCATTGAGGTAGGAGCGCATGGTGCTCGCCGTGCTGAACACGGCCTTTTCGATATGAGACGCGAAACCGGGAAATTCACGATCAATCGTGCCAATGACGGCCTCACGCCAACGGTCGCGTTTATCTTCGTATGCCGCGCCGTCAAGGCCAGCCCAATTGGCGATCTTGTCAACGCCCACGACGGCAACAGGATAGGACGGACCGCCGAGACCGCTGTCGATTGCTGAGTAATCGACGATGGTGAGGGCGGGCATGGTCTCGGCAGGCATGTGCGCCAGTAAATCGCCGCACTTTCGATAGTCGCCTAGCGCTTGCATCCATTCGGGCAGCAGGCATGTGGAATAGCTCGTGAACCCTACCTCGGCGGGCCGCACCGACAGACCAAACGTGGCTGAGAACAGCGAGATCGATAGTGAGCGGCGCGCATAAGGCGACCAGAAGCGCGCGCGTGCCGCCTCGGGCAACATTTCTGCCACGTGAACGGGTGCGGCGTTGCTCACGATGACGGGAGCATAGACTTCGACGCGCTCATCGCCATTGGCGCGCGCATGCACAACACCCGACGGGCGCCCTTCTCCATCGAGCAGGATTTCGCATACTGGGCGGCGCAACAGAAGCTCGCCGCCGGCAGATTTGAGGGCGCGTGCGATTGCGTTGCTCAGGCGCTGCGAACCGCCTTGTATGTAGCGGCCACCACAGCCCAGGTATCCGCCTTGCGCAACGGCGAATAGGACCCAAGAAAGTGTGTCGGGATCGTCGTGCCAATACGGCAGGTTTGCCGCCAGCGCGCATTTGACCCCCTCGTCTTCGCCAAAGGCCCGTGCGAACCGCTCAGCCAGCGACAACCTCCATCCGCGCATGACAGGACCGAGCTTCATCACGGCCGAAAGGGCTTGCCCAGGATTGCGAAAAGCCTCCTGCCCCTGACTCAACACACCTAATCCTGTCGCGGCCTTTTCCATCTCGCTAAGCACAGAAGCGATCCCGTCACGCGCCGAAGGATAGCGATCGCAAAGCGCGGCCCGCGCGGCTGTAAATCCATCGGGCAGAAGGAAGGGCGCACCGACCGGCCCACCACGCACCTCATAGACAGCGCCCGTCGGCACCCATTCGACCGCGTCCAGCACACCAAGTCGGGAGAGCACATGATGCTTGGGCTCGATGTGGCTGTAGGGGTCGGCGGTCTCGTGCAGCGATGCCTCGATTACAAGGTCGCCGGCCTTGTAGGTCGACGCCGCGCCGCCAACACCGTAGTTGCGCTCAACCAGTAGCGTTTTGCGGCCAGCTTGTGCCAAAAGCGCAGCGGCTGTCAGTCCCCCCAGCCCCGCTCCGATGACAATGACGTCGTATTGAGCCGTCATGCGTGTCCCTCGTCCGATTATCGCGCAGCGAAGCTAACGGTCATCGTCCGAGGAGGGAAGGCAAAGGGCACTCTTCGCGTGCAATGCGCATAACCGCGATCATCGAAACGGGCTGGAACGTGCGCCGAGGACTCCGCTAGGCAACCTAGCGCGCCAGCTCTTCTTTTACTTTGGCGGCAAGTTGCGGCAGCGAAAACGGCTTTGGCAGGAATGCAAACTCCTCATCGCCAAGGCTCGACTTGAAGGCTTCGTTGGGATAACCCGAGACGAAGATGATCTTGAGACCGGGGTTCGTCTTGCGCAGCTCTTTTAAGAGCGTCGGCCCATCCATCTCCGGCATCACGACGTCGCTGACGACGATGTCGATCTTGCCTTTGTTCTTCTCCATGACCTCCAGCGCTTCGACGCCGCTGGAAGCTTCCAAAACCTTATAGCCTTGCCGCTTCAGAGCGCGGGCGGCGAAGTTGCGCACAACCTCCTCGTCCTCCACGAGCAGAACGCGGCCCGTTCCGGTCAGATCGGCGGCGCGCGGCTCCTTGCGCTTGTCTTTGGTTGCGACGACCTCATCTTCCTTGTCTGAATGATGGCGCGGCAGGCAGATTCTAAACGTGCTGCCTTTGCCCTCTTCGCTTTCGGGGTAGATAAAGCCGCCCGACTGCTTGAGCATGCCGTAAACCGAAGCAAGGCCGAGGCCCGTTCCCTTGCCGACGTCCTTGGTCGTAAAAAACGGCTCAAAGACCTTGCTCATTACCTCCTGGCTCATGCCGTTCCCGGTATCTTGCACCTCGATCAAAACGTACTCACCTGTGGAGAGTCCGACATGGCCGAGCTTCTGGCTTTCACGTTCGGGAATATTGCGAGCGCGAATGGTGAGCGTGCCGCCGTCGGCCATCGCGTCCTTGGCGTTCGTGGTGAGATTGAACAGCGCCTGCACGAACTCGTGCTTGTCGGTCATGACATTCCACAAGTCGGGCTCCGAGGAAATCTGCAACTCGCTCTTCTCGCCGAGGTAGCGCTTCAAGAGTGAGAACTCGTCTGTCAGCACCTCCCCGAGATTGACGACCTCGTTCTGCAGCGTCTGCTGCCGGGCGAGTGAAAGGAGCTTTCTGACGAGTTCGGCTGCCCGGTTGGCGCTAGACTTGATGTTCATGATGTCTTTGTAAGCCACGTCCTTTGGACGGTGCATGGTCAACAGCATGTCGGAGAAACCGAGGATCGCGGTCAGCATGTTGTTAAAGTCGTGCGCGACACCACCTGCAAGCTTGCCTACGACGTCCATCTTCTGACTTTGCGCAAACTTGGCTTCCAGCGCCTTCTGCTCGGTGGCATCGATGACGTAGAGGATGGCGGCCTCGTGAGTGCCACCGGCCGCAACGAAGGGGCTCATGTAGACGCGAGAGATGCGATCCTTCTTGGCACCGACCGTGATCTCCACAGGCGCAACGTTTGCCCGTCCGGAGAGCACACGCTTTAAACCAGCCTCAACGGCTGTTTTCGTCTCTGGCTCGGCCGACCGGCAAAGCGCTTCCAATGCGGTAATCCCTGTATCAGGCGCGCCATCGGACACCATCCTGGAGAAAGCCGTATTGGCACTGGCGATGCGCCCATCGGGCCCCAGAGTGGCAATGCCAAACGGCGCCGACTGGAAGAAGCGGGCAAAGCGGGCAGCCGAAGCGTCACCCTCGAATGCCGTCGCTCTTTCTTCTGCGAGGCTCAGAGCGGCAACGGTCATTCCCTTGCCCGCGGGCAAAATTTTGGCGAAGAGACGTACGGGCACGATGCGCCCGTCTTCCCTTACGAGATCGACATCAAGGGTTGCTGCCTCTTCCTGCGAGCGCGCCGACAAACGCGCTACGAGTTCTGCACCGTCACCCGAGACGACATCGGCAAGCGTGACGGGCCGCTCCGTTAGCGACTGCGACGTGCGCCCGATCCAACGCGCCAACGTACTGTTGACATGCCGGAGCACGCCGTCAGCAGCAACGGAGGCAAGACCCAGAGGAGCGGAATCGAAATATCCAAGCTGTGCTTCAATGCGGGCAATGTGTGCCTCTTCCCGCTCGCGCTCGCCCGATACATCGGCAATATTCCACACAACAAGCGGGCCACTTTCGCGTAAACTCAACTTGGCATCAAAAGGGCGCACAGAGATCTGCATGGTTCTGGCGGCGCGGGCACCCTCTGCGCTGCGCTTCAGCCGTAACTCTTCTGAAAGCGGCACTCCGCGCTCGGCAGCGCGCGTGAGACGATAAAGTGCGGCGTTGGCCTGCTGCTCACCGGCGAACAGTTCCTCCAGCGAGCGCAGGTCGTCGATCCTGGATTGTCCAACAATCCCCTCGAAGGTTGCATTTGCATAGATTGTCGTGCCGTCACGGCTCGCGATCATTACGCCCGTGTCGAGCCCGTCAGTCACCGTCTTAACAAGTTCGGCCATCGGCTGGCGTTCTGTAAGACGAATGTATCCCGCACCGATTGCAAACAGGAAAAAGAGACCGACGATCGCCAACATTGCGATCAAGGTCATGAGCAGGGGCTGTCCGGTGCCACTCGCGGTGACGGCCAAAACCGTACCAACCGCGGCCACAAATGCGGCAAGGGTGGGCAGATAGCCGCCGAATGCCTGCAACACGCTGGTCGCATCCAGCGGGGCGGATTGCATCTCTATCGCTTCGCGTTCGCTCATAAAGCAGAAAGCTAGCTGATTCTGGGGATGGGGGGGCTCGGACGCCTGCATGGGCGAAAAGGACCTGATACGCGTTACTCAACAAGGGCCACAAACGACACATGCAACCCGGCACTTGATCGGCAGCAGCAGAACCTGAGGGCCTGCTTGGTTTTGCACCACAGCAATCCCAAGAGGAGGATGCTGCCTTCGGTATAAAGAGTTCCCTCATCAGGGTTAAAATCGCATGAATTCCGCGCTATAGGTCGCCTCGGTCTGGCCGCGAGGGTCCTAGCCCGTGCCAGAATCGGGGTTTGATCGTTGCTCCTCGCTTGAAACGCGTGCCGAAACGAAGCTTGCTTCAAGGACCGCGCGGAGCCTTCCAGATTAAGAGGGACGCGCCGTGGCGCCATGGGAGCTGCAATGTCGCTCGGGCCTGCGCGTAACGCTGAAGCTGATTTTCTGCCGGGAACGATAATGATCTGCCGATCCATTCAAAACGCGCTGGCACCCTTGTTCGGCCGCCACAAGATCTACGTGCGCGTCGGCGTCGCTCAATCTTGCGATCCTGAAGGAGTGCGTACCGCGCTCTCGGCCGCGGCCGTACGCTGCCCTGGCGCCCTCAAAGTGCCCACGCCGGACATCGCGTTCGACGACATCGGCGAAAATGCACTGGTGTTCTCGGTCACGGTCGCCATTCGTGACATTGCGCAGGCGCAGCGGGTTGAGACCGCGCTGCGCACCGAGATCGTCAAGGCTTTGCGCGAATGGGACATCGCATTAGCAAAACCACAAGTCGACGTGCATCTGCGCGACCTTGATGGTGTTCGCGCGTTTCTTATTCGCTTAGCCCAAGAGCGCACGCGCCAGCAGCAGGGGGAGCAGGTGGCGTCAAATGATAGGAGTAAGCCCGAAGACGACGGCGCGTAAATTTTTCCGCGTCGCGCGCAGCGCTCAATTTTCCCGATAGACCCGTTCGCGACGTTCGTGCCGCTCTTGCGCCTCAACTGAAAGCGTTGCGATCGGGCGCGCATCCAGACGCTTCAATCCGATCGGCTCTCCCGTCTCCTCGCAATACCCGTAGGAGCCGTCCTCAATGCGCGCAAGCGCTGCATCTATTTTGGCGATGAGTTTGCGCTGACGGTCGCGGGCTCGCAGCTCGAGCGCCCGATCTGTCTCCGACGTGGCGCGATCGGCAAGGTCGGCATGCTGAGTCGATTCCGCATGAAGCCCTGCGAGCGTCTTGCGGGTCTGGCGCATGATTTCGTCTTTCCAGGAGAGCAATTTCTGGCGGAAGTAAACCTGCTGCAAGTCGTTCATGAACGGCTCGTCTTCGCAAGGATGATAGTCGGGTGGGGGCACAATCGACGAAGCCTTCGCGCGCGCCGTCGGTTTTTTCCCAGCAATTTTCCTTTTCACGCCCGCATTTGCCGTCGGTGTCGCCACTGGTTTGTTCTTAGAGGCAGCAGCCCGCTTCTTCTTGACAGCCGCCCCAGCATTACCCTTCACGGCTTGCGCAGCCGCCGGTGCTTTCTTTGACAGAGCTATGGGCTTGGCGGCCTTCTTATTCTTATCGTTCCGCTTGTCCATTCTGGCCCCCAGGAGGCGTCTGAGACTGCGACCCCGCGCTGCGCCGACGATGACACGCAACTTTGGCGCCTCCTATTGAAGTGAGTGGGCGCTTCTGTCAAGGAGTTCCGTACAAGCCTTTAACCTGCGGAGACCAAAGCGAAAAAGTCACGCAGTGTTGGGGGCACATACTTATACCCCAACTTGCCGACGCACCCTTAGGAGCTAAAACGATCTCATGAAATTCGATGGCACCCGCCGCTATATCGCCACCGACGACCTAAAAGTCGCCGTCAACGCGGCGATCACACTCGCCCGACCCCTTCTCATCAAGGGTGAGCCGGGAACTGGCAAGACCGGATTGGCCTTAGAGGTGGCAGACGCCCTTAGCGTGCCGATCATTGAGTGGCACATCAAATCCACGACGAAGGCGCATCAAGGGCTTTACGAGTACGACGCCGTCTCACGCCTGCGCGACAGCCAACTTGGCGACGAGCGCGTGCACGACATCAAGAACTATATTAAGCGCGGCAAATTGTGGGATGCGTTTGAGATGGACGTGCGCCCGGTGCTGCTCATCGACGAAATCGACAAAGCCGACATCGAGTTCCCCAACGACTTATTGCAGGAACTCGATCGCATGGAGTTTTTCGTCTACGAGACGGGCGAGACGATCAGGGCAAAAAACCGCCCCATCATCATCATCACGTCCAACAACGAAAAGGAGCTACCCGACGCCTTCTTGCGCCGCTGCTTTTTCCACTACATCAAGTTTCCCGACACCCAGACCATGCGCCAGATCGTGGACGTGCACTTTCCCGGGCTCAAAGGACACCTCATTTCCGAGGCCTTGCGAGTCTTCTACGATCTGCGTGAGATCCCCGGCCTCAAGAAAAAACCCTCGACTTCAGAACTCCTGGACTGGCTGAAGCTGCTCTTGAACGAGGATATCGATCCAGCCGTCTTGCGCGAAACAGACAATCGCAAGGTGATCCCACCGCTTGCCGGAGCCTTGCTCAAGAACGAGCAAGATGTGCATATGTTTGAGCGCATTTCCTTCATGACCCGGCGCAAGAGCGGCCAATGATCAGGTCCGCATAGACGTGCAAGGGACAGCGGAAATTCGCGGGCGTTCAACGCACGCTAGAGCCTGATCGTTTCACTTGGACGCGACTCGAGCGTTTCCAAGTGAAACGTGAATCAGTCTCTACACTTTTGATTGAGAGCAAGATTCACTTATCTGTTGGAGACCTCCCAGACTTGGCAAGTGATTCCATCAAGAACGATCTTGCTCTAGGCCTGCGTCGAGCAACGCGGCAAGGTCTTGCGAAAGCGGCGTTCGTCGGACCCTCAGGTGAACAGAGTGTGAAGGGTAGCTTCAGTATTTGTTCAATGCGACGCACCTATCTTAAGTGTCAACGGCGGAGTAAAAACCGGCCACCGTGGCGGAGTAACATTAGGCCAGCTGATGTAGGGGCGGTTGAAGCAGGAAGGCCCCTTTAGCTAAAGGGGCCTTCTTGTTTTCGGCGGTTGGTGTGGTGCTGTCAGGTT
>JAAERO010000388.1 GCA_024230315.1 Hyphomicrobium sp. | reverse complement strand
CTAACACCAAACGGCCAGACTTGACGCTCGCCAGCCACAGTGGCGGCAAGTGAGGGTCTGATTACCGCAGTTCCTGCTTCGAGGAACGGAAATTGGCGCACTCCATCATCGATGCAGTGTCATCCGGGGAATGTCGGATTGGACAATCCTATGGCAGACCAGCATTTGCCCGATTGGCTCCGTTGAGGTCGAAAAGGCCCTACGGACTGAAAATGAGGAGCAGAAAGGACAGGAACAGCAAGAAGTGGACGGCGCCTTGGAACATGTTCGTTCGCCCGCCGCCGAAGGTGAGCATGCTAACCAGGATCGTCAGCAACAGCAGGACGGCGTTATCCCCAGTTAGTCCCAGATTGATCGTGAGGCCCGTCACCAGCCCGATAGTCAGAACGAATGGGACGGTGAGCGCAAGCGTCGCTAGCGCGGAGCCCAAGCACAGGTTGATGGATCGCTGCAGCCTGTTGGTGAGGGCTGCTTCTAGCGCAGAGATGCTTTCGGGTGCGAGAATCAGGCAGGCGATGAGAATACCGCCAAAGGCTGTTGGAACGTTCAACTCGTGGATGCCCTGCTCTACGATGACGGCGAGATATTTCGACAGACCGACGATCGGCACCATCGTTAAAAATAGCATCGCCGCAGGCCCTGCGATGGCACGCCCGCGCTTTGCAGGCTGCGTGATCTCGGGATCGGCCGGCTCAAGTTCGACGTCTGCCAAGCTGGGTTGGATGAAGAACCCGCGATGGCGCATCGTTTGAAGTCCTAAGAAGATGCCGTAGAGCAGGACCGTCGTGACGGAAAAGAAGACGGCCTGGGCAACGCTCATCGTTCCGGCAGCCGTTGTGATCGTCCGGTTCGGCAGAATGAGCGCGATGACCGCAAGCGGAATGAGGACGGAAAGGTAGGCGCGTGCGCCCTCCAGGTTGTATTCCTGTTGAATGTGGCGAATGCCGCCGGCCAGCAATGCCAGACCAACCATCCCGTTCATCATGATCATGACAACGGCGAACATCGTTTCTCGGGCAAGCGTTGGGTTTGAGCCGCCTTCAAACATGACGGCTGCGATGAGCGAGACCTCGATCACGGTCACCGAAGTTGTCAGTATGAGCGTGCCGAGCGGCTCGCCGAGAATTTTTGCTAGCCGGTCGGCATGGCGAACGACGCCAAAGATGCAATAGAGGATGGCTGCCACGAGCCACACGAGCATTCCAGCGCGCAAGAGCAGTTGCGAGGGGTCGGCAAACCACGAGCCGCCGAATGCCAAGAATAATCCAAGCGTGAGTGCGCCGAGGAAAAACGGTGTCTCGCTACGAATCTTTTTGTCCCAGCCAAGCGGCGTCAGATCATCGTCCATTCGATATGCCCTCTTTGCCGGCTCTTCCCTGCGGCGCGGCGGATCTGTTCACTCAAATACGAAAGTCCCAATCCGGCAATAACGTTCGACGGACTTGATCGCCTTACCACGCCAACGCTGGCATGACGGCAATGGCAGGTGGAGCGGGGGGTGCAAACAGGACCCCAAGTTTATCGGCAGAGAGGGTTTTGGTGCCCATGGTTTCGTCGCGGTGAATTCCCGATGCAACGAAAATCGCATCCAAGCCCGCGGCTTCCGCGCCCTTTAGGTCGGTGCGTAAGGAGTCACCTATCACCAGGACGCGCTTGCGCGGTGTGGTGTTGCCGCGAATAGCTGCAGCGGCCCTATGCGCTGTGTCGTAGGCACTTGCGTGAGGTTTGCCGGCCCAGAATACGTCGCCATCCATGCGCTCGTAGAGATCGGCTATTGCGCCAGCGCAAATGTAGTGGCGGCCACCCACATCAACAACGAGGTCGGGGTTGGCGCAAACAAGCGGTAGCCGCAGCGCTAAGGCCTCTTCGAGCATGGGACGGTAATCGTCGGCTGTCTCGGTGAGGTCATCGTTGAGCCCGGTGCATAGAATAGCGTCCGCCTTGTCAAGTTTGGCAGCCTTGCCCAAGACGCGCTTGAAGGTTGTACCATCGCGGTCTCTTGGACCCACGCAAAAGACGCGCGTATAACCTTTTTCTTCGATGTGGTGGAGCGCAATGTCGCCCGAGGCCACCAGATCGTCCCATACGTTGCGTGGCACGTCGCACGCATCGAGCATGCGCGCAACATTGTCCTTAGGTGTGGGCGCATTGGAGACGAGAATGACGGTGCCGCCTTTGGCGCGGAAGCGGTGCAGTGCCTCGCAAGCGGCGGTGAAGGCGCGGTGGCCGTTGTGCAGTACGCCCCACACGTCGCAGAAAAGAACATCGTAGCGGCTGAGAAGATCGCCGGCGCGCTCTAAGACGGGCGGGGGCACGAAGGCGGGCGCGCTGGGTGGAGTGTCTTTGCGGGTCATCGAGGATCTTGCTGGGTGGATCTTGGCAATCTGATTACGTGCATCGGGCCCCTTCGCGCAAGCCAAACGCGCGCTTTAGAACGGTGCCAATTTCTGCACCGCGGCCTATGGCGTGTTGGAGTGCCGCGAGGTTCCCAGCCAGCCCCAGGTGTGGGCGGCAAAGATTGTCGCGGGAAGGAAAACGAGATCGCCGAGCAAGGCGAAGATAACGGTCGCAATGCACAGCTTTCCGAATAGGGCTGTTGGGGGAACCGAGCTGAAGGCAGAAACGCTCATGCCAAAAACGAGAACGACCGTCGTTGCCACCAGTATCGGACCAATGCGCCGAATGGTCTCACGCGTTGCAGCGGCTGGGTCCGGCAATCGCATTCGCTCCTGACCGTAGCGATTGAGAAAGTGGATCGTATCGTCCACGGCAAGGCCGAATGCTACCGTTAAGGCGATGATACCCGCGTACTCCAGTCCCCAGCCGAAGATGCACAGCAGCGCGCCTGTAGCGACGAGGGCGAACATATTAGGGAGAATACTGAGCGCGGCGGCCTTCACTGAGCGAAATGTTAAAGCTAGAGCGGCAACGACCACGGCAACGGCAATCAGCAGGCTGCGGTTCAGCTGGTCAATAACGCTTGTTGCGGCGGCCGCCGACATGACCGACATGCCGGTGATGTCGAGTTGAAGCTCCGGGTAGCGGGTGTGGACGCCCTGCAAGGCGGGCGCAAGGTTGGCTTCGATATGCTGAACGTCCTTGGCCTCAAGATCGGGAATGAATCCGGTAATGAGGGTGGCGCGGCCATCGTCGCTCAGCAGGCGGCCTCGCACCTGACGCGGCAAGCGCTCGAGGTAGGTCCTGACGCGCTGGTCTCGTGTAGCTTCCTCGCCGCCGACCCATTGGCGCAATGTCGAAAGAGACCATACGTTGCGCACTTCGGGTTGGGCCTCTAGTGCCACATGGATCTCGCTGACGGCGGCGGCGAGGTGGTCGGGCGATGGGGCTTGTGTCTCAGGCCACGTGACCAGAACCTGAATCGGGTGAATCCCGGCAAGGCGAGCTTCAAGTAGGCTTGATACCCGATGGGCCTGTTCGTTGCGGGGCGTGATGTCGCTCAATCGGTAGAAGGGCTCTAACCTCAGATAGAGGACCAGACAGGCGAGCGTGAGAACGATTCCGCAAATCGCCAGCATCGCGTGGCGAGCTTCGATTTTGCGAGCGAGCCAGGCGGAGAGCGCATCCAGGCGGGCGCGGGGAAAACGCATCCCAACGGTCTCCTGATCCTCCTCCCTCACGCTGCGCAAAAAGAACATTGATAGGGTTGGGACGATGAGTAAGACGCTTAATAACGTCACGATCGTTCCCGCGGCAGCTCCGAGGCCGAAAGTACGAATAAGGACTGAGTCGCTGATGGCAATGGACATCAGGGCTAAGAACGTCGTCAGAGAAGTGAGTACGCAGGCCGGGCCGACAGTTCGCATGGCGTGGCCGATGGCGTCCGGCACCGTTTCGCCGCGTCCCACTCGCGCGCGAAGATCGAATGCAAGATGCATGGAGTTGGTGAAGGCAATCACCATCAACAGCGGCATTACGGCATTCATCACCGGATTTAGGGCGACATCAAATAGAGTGAAGAGGCCGAGCGTCCAAAGTACGCAAGCGATGGGTGCGGCGTTGGCAATGATGAGCAAATCGAGGCGGCGGAAGAATAATAGACAGACGATGAGGCCAACGCAGAAGCCACCAATGTTGAAGACGATGCGGTCGCGGCGGCTGGCCTCGCCGATCTCGAGTTTCATAACGGGGACGCCAGTCAGTCCGACGCGCAGGTCTGACGTCGCGACGGAGGCGTGCGCAATGGAGTCAATCTCGCGAATCAGGGGGCCGAGCCCGCGCTGCGTGGTTGCTTCGGGATCGAGGGCGACGACGAGAGTGGCAATGGCTGAGCCTTGTCGATGATCGGACAACAGCCGGTGCCGGATCAGTGGATGAGAGCGCGCCCTTTCGGCCAGCTTCTGCCAGGCTGCACCTTTGGGAAACTCATCGGGTATCAGCAACGGGGGCGTTTCCAGGTCTTTCGGGTTCTCTCGGATCGAAAAGAGTGATGTCACGCCGCTCACACCCTGGATAAGCTCAAGCTCCACGTGCAGTGCGCGCAACCGCTTCAGCGTTGCCGGTGCCATGATGTCGGGGCCTTCGGCCACCACGAAAACGTCGTTGCGGCTTGCGGGGAATTGCTTAGCCATGCGCTCATAGGTCAAGTAAGCGGTCGTCTCGGAGCGAAAGAAGTCGTTGAGTGAGTCATCGGACCCGAGCCAAGGAAGGGAGAGCAAGCTTGCGAGGGTGATAAGCGAGATCAGGGCCAGCGCTATACGCGGGTGACGCACGGGGAAGAGCCCAAGACGTTCGATGCCAAAGCCGTGTGCGCCCGCCCAAGCGGGCCGGGGTGCATGCTGCGCGTGTTCCCGTGCACGACCGCTGCTCATGCTCGTTCAAGTCCGCTTCATTTGGGCAGGATGGCCCCTCGGTGCCGGTTTCCGAAAGAGTTGTGCATTACCGTATCGGTGGCCCCAAAAATACGCATACTATAGTTCGTGAGCGTGCACGTCTTTTCCCTGAACAGTCCCAAAGGACGCCATGTTGGAGCAAAGCTTCGGATATCCGCAAATTGCGGCTGTCCTCATCCTTGTGCAACGCGGGCTGGAGGAAATTTATTCAGCGCGCAGCAATACGAAGAGATTGATAGCTGAGGGCGCTCAGGAAGTCGGTCGTGACTATTATCCGGTCGTCGCCATTACGCATCTGGCTTGGATCGCCGCCATATTCATGCTGATCCCGGTCACGGCGCAGATTATCTGGCCACTGCTCTTGATTTATCTGTTGCTGCAGGTCGTGCGGTATTGGGTGATCGCGACGCTGGGACGCTATTGGACGCACAGGATTATCACTCTCAAAGAGGCTCCAGTGGTGCGAATCGGCCCCTACCGCTGGCTGCGCCACCCCAACTATGCGGTGACGATTGCGGAGACGTTCCTGTTGCCGCTGGTGTTCGCCGATGTGGCGGTGGCCGCAATCTTCGGTTGCGTATGGAGCGCGGTGCTCTACTACAAAATCCTGCTGGAAGATGGGGCGTTGAAGGAGCGGCGCGAGGATTGACGCCCCGTGCTTGTCTTGTGGGTGTCGGCCGTGCGGTAATCGGACCATGGCGGAATTCGATGCCATTGCGATTGGAGGCGGTTTGGCGGGCAGCGCATTTGCGTTGGAGCTGGCGCGACACGGTGCGCGCGGCGCCGTTATCGAGCGCACGCCCAGTGCACAACTGAAGGTCTGCGGGGATTTCTTGAGCGCGGAAGCGCAGCATCTGCTTAGCTACCTCGGGCTCAATGCGGCCGATATGGGCGCCACATGCATCGAAACGTTTCGGATGGCGACGGGCGAGCAAACCGCAACCGCGACACTACCCTTTGCGGGGGCAGGACTGTCACGCCTTGTTCTGGACGAGGCGCTGCTCGGCAAGGCGCAGGAAGCAGGTGCGGAGATCATCCGCGGCGAGGCAGCAACAGCTCTGGAGCCGGCGGCGACGCGCGTGCGGGTGCGCACCGGCTCAAAAAGCTTTGACGCCAAATGCGCGGCGCTGGCGACAGGGAAACACAATATGCGGGGCTGGCCGCGAACTGTAGGCGATACGATCGCCTACAAGATCCAACTTTCGCCTTCCCAAGCGGTCGCGCGGGCGCTTGACGGTGTGGTTCAGCTTGTCAGCTATCGAGGCGGCTACGTCGGAGCGTGCAACGTGGAAGACGACGCGGTTACGATTTGCTGGATAATGGACGGGCGTGCAATGAAAGAGGTCGGGCCGGAGTGGACCGCTCACCTCAACTACATATCGAGACACTCGTCTGTGATGGGCGACATTCTGGCTGGCGCCCATTATCGTTCTGCACGGCCGGCCGCCGTCTCTTCAATTCCTTATGGATACAAGCGCCGCGCAATCATCGCGCCCAACGTTTATCCAACCGGCGACCAACTCAGCGTTATTCCGTCCTTCACGGGGGATGGTACGTCGCTGGCACTTGCGTCCGGACTGGCGGCGGCGCGCGCGGTCTTAGGCGACCAGACGGCACAGGGATTTCAGGCGGATTTCCTGGGACGCGTTCGTGCCCAATTCTTCTGGGCGCGCGCTGTCGATGCGACGTTCAAAACTGGCATTACGCGTGCACTAAGTGTCGGCGCGATGGGTGCGCTCCCCCCGCTGGCAACGCTCGTTGCCAGTCTGACGCGCGTAAAGGGCGTCAAGGAAATGACTACAGATCCAACACAATAAAGTAGGCAGAAAAACCTGGTCCGAAGGCTGCGAACAGATAACGTCCGTGCGCGCCGTCAGCGATCGCTTCTTTCAGAATGAATAGCGCGGTTGCCGACGACATGTTGCCGTACTCCTTGAGGATCTGCCAGGAATAGCGAACCTGATCGCGCGATAGCCCCAAGCTTTCCTCCGCCGTCTCAAGAACCTTGCTGCCGCCAGGGTGCAAAAGAAATCCATCGAAGTCGGCAAGTGAAAGCCCCTCGCGCTCCAGGAACGGGAACAACGCTTCGCCGAGACGCTCGCGCATAAGCGTGGGCAACTCCGGGCTCAGAACGACGCCAAAGCCGTCGTTCTTGATATCCCAGCCCATGATGTACTCGGTCTTCGACCAGAAATAGTCACCCTGCGGTCCGACGATCGCTCGTCCGGCGGGACGACGATCGTCGCTCACGCCATTGCCGTTGCGTAAGACGACGCCCGCTGCGCCATCTCCAAACAGGGCCGCGGAAACGAACATAGCCAGGCTCGGGTCGTTGACACGTAGGCACAGCGTGCACAGATCGACGGTGAGGAAAAGCACGTTGGCGCCAGGTATCGCCTGCGCCATACGTACCGAGCGTGCGAGGCCGGCGACGCCGCCGCCGCAGCCGAGCCCGAAGATGGGCACGCGTTCCACGTTAGGGCGGAAGGGCAGGCGGTTCATCAGGCGCGCTTCAAGACTGGGAATGGCAAGCCCGGTGATCGTGTTGGTGACGATGACATCGATATCGCGCAGTTGCAGGCCTGCTTGCTCTACTGATGCCCGCGCAACCTGCTCGAATAAGTCAAGGGCGTGTCGCTGGAACGAGGCCGTGCGCTCCTCCCATGAGCGCGGCTGAAGATACCATTCGCTCGGCTCCACTGAATAGCGGGTGTCGACGCCGGTGTTCGTGTAAAGCGCCTCAAGGCGGGCGAACTGCGGGAAGACCTTTTGGGCCCGTTCGGCGGCTTCGTCCTGGCCGACCTTGTGTTTAGGGACAGCGGTCGCGACAGAGGCGATCTCTACGCCGAACTTAGATGCGAGCGCTCGATCAGCCAGTTTGAGTTCTTTTTCTGACGACATGGGTCCCCGGTCTGGTGTGGTTTGAACAGCGAGTTGGCGTGGGCGGTTCGTTGCGACGGCAAAGCAGTGGCGCTGGCGGCGATATATTGCATATGGGGCACACAGCGCGTGCTTCTAATGCGCGTGCAGCGGCATGGCAAAACGATGGCGGCCGGCGGGGTGGGGCGCTGGGAGCGGTTGTTTTGCGGCGGAACGTGGGTAGTTTTCGGCTTATTTCGTAACGATCTTGATATTGGTCAGATCGACGACCACGCGCTGCTGCTGGCTCTCCTAGTAGAGGTAACCGAGGACGGCGACGGCAATCGCTAGCACGGTGATTACGAGGTTTTTGGGGGCCATTTTCTGGTCATGCTGCGACAAAGCGAGATCCTGTGCCCGTCGAGTGGCAAATCTTAAGCGCATGGACAAAGGCGGACAGCCTCGCGCTGTCTCGTGACCCGTGCGAAGGCCAAGTGGACATTATGGCTCGACCAAATCCTATCCCAATCGATTTATCCGATCGCAACATGGACTGCTCGCCTAGAACGGGTCCATGCTGTTTGAGCGAAACGGGCTATTTCCAGAACTCTTCTGGGAGCATACTACGGACGTGCCATATCATGAGCGCAAATGTAATTTGCTTCAGCTCGTCACCGTTGCTGCCGTCGCCGGTCTCGCGGTCGCCGGCAGCGAGAACGTCGTGCGGAGCACCGCGCACCCCTATGCACCTTGCAAATTTTTCGGCTAAATTGACGTCATGAAGAAGAGGAAACCCTACGATTACAGCTTGAGGCACTTGCTTTTGATTTGCGGCGTGTCCGGCTCCGGCAAGAGCACCTTGATAAGTGAGCTGAAGCCTAGAACGCTGGCGCGGGAAATCCTGTCCAATCTACCGGAAGATGCCTGGACTTGGCCTGTTGTCAGTAGCAAGGAGCCCCGCTGGCTCCGGCCGCTGTTTGACAGGCAGCTTGAGAAGCCCCGCGGGCAGATCTTGCACTACGATATGACAATTACATACAATCCGAAGAGGATAGACGGTGTCCTGGAGCCAGCACCGCGCCTCTACTCCGTCGATGATGACGAGAACTTCAAGCGTCAACTGGCTGCAGCCGAGGAAATTCACGTCCTCATCATACGCACGTCGAGAAGCCAGCTTATCCAGCAGCTCTCCGCCCGATCGATCCTGATCCACGTGCCAAAGTTCGCGCGGTCGAAGGCGAGCCGATACGTCGCGCACACGCAGCGACTGGAGAGTGTCAACGGCGGAGTAAAAACCGGCCACCGTGGCGGAGTAACATTAGGCCAGCTGATGTAGGGGCGGTTGAAGCAGGAAGGCCCCTTTAGCTAAAGGGGCCTTCTTGTTTTCGGCGGTTGGTGTGGTGCTGTCAGGT
>JAAERO010000387.1 GCA_024230315.1 Hyphomicrobium sp. | reverse complement strand
TAGTGATTTATATAATGTAGTTCCTGATGGTAGTGAGTATGACGAAGAGTATGGAGATTCATATGGTGACACAAATGGTGGTGTTAGCGAATGGACAGACATAACTAACTATAATTATTATAAGCAATTCTCAGGTGGAAGTTGCAGTCCAGTTGTTAGAATGACAAACATAAATAAACCAAGTATAAACTACAATAGACGGAAGAATACAATCTCACTAGACTTAGTGCTATTGGGATAATCGGAGTTTTAGAAATCTCTATATCAGTTCTTTATGGGATTTTTTTTGGCTGACGGTCTATATAATTATACATTAACAATTTTTAATACACTTACTAAGATGAACTTACCTATTTACGATATTACATTAGATGATTTTAGTCAAGGTATTATGGCAACTAGTTTGGTAGACTATCCTGCAATTGAGAGTGACTTTATACACTTCAATAAGGATGAACCTACTTTTAAATTCTCTAACGAAGAGAAAAGAGAAGTACTAGGTGCAGTATTAGTTCCTGACAAATTAATCTATAGAAGAGATGGTTTTGGTAACGAATACTACGTTAAATTCACGGCAGAAGTTATTCAGCAATTGAATGCTAAGATGCACGAAGAAGGATTTAATAAAGTATTTACTATCGGTCACGAACTTGAAGCGGGTAACACCGTTAAGTTC
>JAAERO010000386.1 GCA_024230315.1 Hyphomicrobium sp. | reverse complement strand
CGTCGCAATGTGGCGGCGAGCGTTCTTCCCCCGGACACTGTCACGTTCCCCTCGCGTGAATGACGCGCTGGATACACAGCGGCATGTCGCTGATCCCCGTTTTCGCAAAACCTTGCTTGCGCAGTCGCCCCGCTTGTTCCGATCGAAACGACCGCCTCGTAACCTGACAGCTCCCCACTATGCCCAGGTGCAAGCGACTCCATGCAAAGGACCGCTCTGTCGATCCAACACGCTCGACGCTAAGTTCGCACCTGCGACACACTCAACGCAGCGCATTAAGCCGACATTCCCCGGATGACACTGCATCGATGATGGAGTGCGCCAATTTCCGTTCCTCGAAGCAGAAACTGCGGTAATCAGACCCTCACTTGCCGCCACTGTGGCTGGCGAGCGTAAAGTCTGACCGTTTGGTGTTAGCTTTTTCGTCCGTCAAGACGCAGGCCTCCCGTCTCGATCTTGCTTTCATCCGTAGTAGATTCTCAGGCAGGGCTTGGTTGCATTCGAAGCCTGTCGATCCGCTGCAAGATTTCCTGGAACAATGCCCTCGGCACCGCGACCTCGGCCATCTGGAAGATGAACCGCCCCGGGTTTCCCGGAGGCTCCAACTCTTGAGAGATTGGAGCCATGACGAATCAGAAGGTATCGCCGAAGTATTCGCCGGAGGTGCGCGAGCGCGCCGTGCGGATGGTATTTGAGCACGTTTGTGAGCATCGATCCTGCAGGAGTCTTCTCAAGATGAGCGTGATAGAAGAAGCGGCGACAACGCCCAACATACTCCTGGAGGCGAAGGACATCGTCCAAGTGTTCGGCTCCGGCGCAGGCGAGATCACGGTGCTGAAAGGCATCGACCTGCAGCTCCGCGCTGGAGAGCTGACCTTGCTCATGGGCCCGTCAGGAAGTGGCAAGACCACGCTCTTGTCGATCCTGGGATGCATCCTGACGCCGACGGGGGGCCATCTCGACGTCGCCGGCAATTCGACCGAAGGGCTAGACGCCGAGGGCCTCGCCGACGTACGACGCAAGCATGTGGGCTTCGTGTTCCAAGGCTACAACCTGTTTCCCACGATGACGACAACCGAGAACGTCTTGCTGGCGCTCGACGTGCGAGCGGCACACGTCGTCGATCCACCGGCCCATGCGGTCAGCGCCTTGGATGCGGTCGGACTAGCGCATCGTGCCAAGGCCTTCCCGGCAAAGCTCAGCGGCGGTGAGAAGCAGCGTGTTTCGATCGCCCGCGCACTTGCGGGCTCGCCGTCCGTGATCCTTGCCGACGAGCCCACGGCCGCGCTCGACGCTGAAAACGGCAAAGCCGTGATGGCGTTGCTATCGGAAGTCGCCAAGGACCCAAATCGCGCTGTGCTCGCGGTGACCCACGATCACCGCACGATCCCTTACGCCGACCGGATCATCAAGATCGAGGACGGCTACATCGTAGGCGAGGAACGTACCGGCGAGACTGAGGAACATAGAAACGGCAATCATGCAGCAAAAAAACGTCGAGTCACCACCACCGCAACAAAGGTCCTGGGAGGCCACTATAGGATCAGGCGCTATGATTAGAACAATTGCGATCGTCCTCGCACTGGCCCTTGCCGCCTTCGCTGGCTATTTGCTGAGCGTCGGCTTCTTTGGTGGCTCAGACTCCGCCAATAAGACGGCAGCCAAAGAAGTCGAGGCAGTGGAGTGGGTGGCAGCAGCACCCGGTCGTGTCGAGCCCGGTTCCGGTGAAATCCGCGTCGGAAGCGCGCTCCTAGGCAAAGTAGCCGAGGTGCCGGTGTCGATAAACAACGAGGTTGAGGATGGACAACTTTTGATCCGCCTCGACGACGAGGAAGCACGTGCGAACCTTGCTGCGGCCGAAGCAGAAGAGGGCTTGGCACTGCGCGAACGCGACAAGCAAACCAGTACATCTGGCCGCAGGAGGGTGTCGAACGCCGAGGACGCTGTTTACTCCGCCGAGCGCGAGGTTACGGGCGCACAATTCGAGCTCGATGCAGCACTTTCTGGCAAGTCCAAAGGCGAAGCCACCGATCAACAGCTCACCGACGCGCGCAGTCGCCTTAGCAGAGCCAAGAGGCGCGTTAGACGTGAGCGTCTTGAGTATGCGCAGGCGCAGGCCAAATCCAATCTACCCGCGCTCAACCGCTTCGAATCGGCTCTGACTAAGGCCCGCGCCAACGTGGCATTGGCGGCGTCCCAGCTGGACAAAACGCGCATTCGCGCGCCGCAGGCAGGAAACGTGCTGCAGCTCAATGCCAAGAAGGGTGAGATCGTAGCACCTTCGCCCGAAAATCCTTTGGCCGTGATCGGCGACATCTCGACCTTGCACGTCAAGGCCGAGGTGGACGACGGCGAGGTTTCCAAGATCAAAGTTGGCCAGAAGGCGTTCGTGCGCTCGATCAACTATCCAGACAGGGACTTCGATGGCCATGTGACAGCGCTTGCGCCCACGATGGCCACGCCGCGCATCGGCGCGCGGGGCCCGCGCCGGCCGACCGACATCGAGGTGCTCGAGATGACGATCGAACTTGACGGCGACGTGCCTCTGCTACCCGGCATGCGGGTCGATGCCTTCGTGCGTCCGAGCAACTAACGCCTATGATCGCGCTCCCCGGCCCGGCACCAGTGCCGACCGGGACGCGAAAAGCGCAGTAAATGTTCTTTAGAAGCGCGCCTGGCCTGCGAGCCAGAGCCTATCGAGCATCGCATCGCGTGCTCTTTTCGTCTCCGCCGGCCATGCCGCCACTTTTGAGGCCACGAGGTTGGCCTGAGAATGCAAAATCACGCCGTCCTCCAGGACCTTGAGGCCGTTGGCCTTTAGCGTGGCACCCGTCGACGTGATGTCGACGATCAACTCCGCTGTGCAGGCCGCAGGCGTGCCTTCCGTCGCGCCGAGGCTTTCGACGATGCGGTAGTCGTTAAGTCCATTTGCAGAAAAGAAGCGCCGCGTCAGGTTCAGATACTTGGTGGCCACGCGCAAAGAGCGGCCGTGCGTGCGCCGGAACGCAGCAGCGACAGCTTGCAAATCAGAAACCGTTTTGACGTCGAGCCAACACTGCGGCACAGCCACGACGACGTCTGCGTGCCCGAAGTCCAGCTTCTTCAGGAAGACGATGCGGTCATCCGCATTGGATATGTTCTCGTGCACAAGATCCTCGCCGGTCACGCCGATGTGCGCACTACCAGCGTTGAGATGCGCCACGATCTGCGAGGCCGAAATGTACGTCACATCGATGCCGCCAAGGCCTTCGATCTCGCCACGATAGCCACGCGTATCCCCAACCTTGCGCAATACAAGACCTGCCTGGCTAAGAAAATCGCCTGTCTGCTCCATTAACCGGCCCTTCGAGGGCACAGCGAATACCAGTTGCGCGCTCATCGCTTACCTCCGCTGACGAGTGCAAGCAGGCGCTCTGTGTGGATGGCGCCGCCAACGGCTGGGGTCTGGCACGGTGCGCCGACGGCCTTAAGCAGGCTATCGTAGCGCCCCCCGCCGGCGACCGGGCTCGCTGTACCAAGAGAAGGCGCGACGACCTCAAATACGAAGCCGGTGTAGTAAGCAAGGTTGGGGCCGAATTCAGCTGAGAAGTCGACAGTCGACATGTCGACACCACTGCCTTCCAAGAACCCGATGCGACGCTCAAAGGCGTCGAGCGCGTCGGCGACATCCGGGCCCGCTTTGCCGAGCAACTTGCGCAAGTGCTCACCTGCTGTGCGCGCCGGCGCTGCAACATCAACGTAGGCATCAATCATCGCGGCGGTCGCGGCATTGAGCGGCTTTGCCTTTGCGTCCGCAGTAATGGAAAGCAGCCCGTCTGTAACCTCAGTGAGCGAGCGCGTTCCCGTCAGCTCGATGCCTGCGCTATCCAGATAGTCGCCAACGCGCTGTTCGGCCCCCGCCGGGTTATTGGGCTCGAGCGCATCGAGAACGGCGGCGGGCACGGCAGCAGCCGATCTGGCCGGGTGCGTTGTCAAGCTCTTCAGCTCTGCGCGGAAGGCCTCGTGGCGTCCGAACTGGTGGCGCAACCGGCGGCGCCAGCGTTCGGGCATCTCGGCTGCGGCGAGCACGGCGTCGAAAAGCCCGAGATCGCCGATCCGTAGCTGCCAAGTACGAAGTCCGGCTTGTTGCAGAGCCGACAACACGAGCGCGAACGTCTGCGCCTCTGCCTCCTCGCGTTTCAGGTCTCCGAAGGACTCAATACCGGCCTGACGGAACTCACGCGGGTGAGCGGCATCAGCGCCCTCTGGCTGAAAGCGAAACGCTGTACCATTGTAGCAATAGCGTGCACGGGCTTCAGCGTTCGAGTGGCGTTCTAGATAAAGTCGGCACGTCGGCACCGTGAGGTCAGGGCGCAGACACAGCTCCTCGCCATCAAGGTCGGTGAAGACGTAGGTGCGCCCCCGCAGGCTCTCGCCGACGACATCGAGAAAAACTGCCGCAGGTTGGATCGCAGGAGGCGCAACGGCCTCGTGCCCCGCCGCGATGAACACGGAGAGTAATATTTGGGCCTGGGCCTCAAGGGCCTCAAAATCGCGTGGCGTCTTTGCGCCCATGAGTTCCCACTCAGCGTTCGCCCATCGACCGCCTGCGATGGGTTCCCTACACAACTTGCCGGCCGGCGGCAGCCTAAAGCTCGACCTTTTGAAGCAGATCAAGCGGCCGGGCAAGACCGATTGCGCTGCAAAAATGTGAAGAAACCGGACAAACGAGCATGGTCCGGTGCTGACATCCTCACCACTGTCATCAAATTGACCATTGCGCCGGCCATGCGATAGTTGAAATTAAGGAACCTCTGAACAACTCCCGTGAACCCGAGATGATCTCCAAGAGAACTTTGATTTCAATGCAAAAACGTCTTCCGTGGGTTCCGAATTCGCAGTTGTTCAGAGGTTCCTTAACCAAATGAAGTGGCCCATTGCCTGCCCTGGCCAGGCGTCGCGATGTGCAACTTGTCTTAGTGCCAACGATTCAGGGGGTCCAACGTGAACCGCTACCTCACCGCAGCAAGCTTGAGCACTTTGGCAATCGCCGCAATCGTGGGCACAACATTCGCCGGTGTGACCACCCCGCCCGCCCCCGTCGCCGCCCAGAACCCGGCCGCCAGCCCCGCTGAGGAGAGCTGGCCGATGCCGGTAGAGACGTTCCTCGAGGGCAACTACCTGAAGCGATCCGACATCGTGCTAACGCGGCGCGACTGGGACATTACCTCTTGGGTCATTCGCTGGGCCACAGGTTCGCCCTTTTCGCACGCCGCTCTTATCTTCACCGGCCCCAAATTTGAGTCCGGATTTGCCAACACCTTCGTGATTGAGGCGTCCACCGCCGGCGTCGATCTGACCAACCTGCGCGATTACATCGCCGACAAGAGTTCCTTCCTTGCCGTTAAGCGCTTCAAGAAGGAATGGTTCGATGAACCCAAGCAGAGCCGCGTGCGCGGCCTGCTGATCGACAAGATCAAAGCCGACTATAATTTTTGGGCGCTCGGACATATCGCGCGCAATATCTGGTTCGGCGTCGAGCGCAGTATGCGGGGCGATAAGGAAGCAATCCAAACTTTCCGCGAAAGGGATTGGACACCGCCAAATGAATACATCTGCTCAGGACTCGTCCAGATCGGCTTTGTCGAGGCGGTCTTGGAGTACATCAAGTCGGCCCAACTGCCCCCGTCCACTTTGAGGGAGGTTGTGTTTCAGCGAGTGGCAGCGTCCCGACTGCCCGAAAAGGACGACTGGCAATACCTCGGCCCTGAAGCCTCTAAGACAACCGCAAATATTTTCCGCAATCAGAACTTTGACGCACTGGAGTCGGTCACCCCCGAAGACCTCGCCTTAAGCAACAAGCTTGAGTGGCTGTATATGATCAAGAACGGGCTCGTTTACAAAGCCGACAGCTACGACGACGTGCGCAAGGTAATCGAGTGACAAAGCACACGCAATGCGTTCCCGCAAGCGACACCACTAGGCCGTTATCTCAAGCGACGAGTCGCCCTTTCATTTGGGCATGCTTGGAAAGCAGCGCCTCGCTCTACTTTTTGCGCAGGCCCTGCATGCGCTGTACGACTTGCCCCGCCTTCTTGTCGCAACCCGCAAGACAGATGACGTCGTTGCTCTCAGCCACCGTTCCACCAAAGAATGCTGCCGGAACGAATAGACCAGTGCGCTTGCGCACGGGCTTGGGCAGGAACTGAATCGGACTGGCTTGTCCCTTGCAACCGGCAACGCATACGACGACGAACTGGTTCCGATGCTTCACCAGGATTGGCCTAACGCGGGCATTTGAAGGCGGCATACCGGTTTGGCCGATTGTGACGACGTCCGTACTCCCGTCGGGCACCTCATCGAACGCCTCTTCCGCCGTCGCGGGTGTCAGCGATGGCATCATCTCGTAAACACCTAGCGTGAAGAAGACTGCCAGGAGAGGAAAAATGAAATAGCGCGCAGAAAAGATAGGTTGGGGCATCTAACGCCTCCACTTTAGGATCGCACCCAGCGCAATCCAAAGACGGCGCGCACAACCGATAGCCAACAGAACGCCACTACCGCACTGCGTCCCGCCGATTGCGGGTACACATCGTTTGAACAACAACGGATGAGTTTCGCAAATCTGGGTAAACAAAACCCTTCCCTGATTTCGCGGTGCGAAAGCGGCCCGCCTCAAGGCCAGCGCGTAAAGCGCCAATAGTCGCCCTTTTCGGTCGTAATCAGCTTGATGGCACCTCGAAAAATAACCCATACTCCGATTTATGCGAGTCTGATGCCTGACAGATTGATTCGGGCGGGGCACGATGGCGCAAATTGGGTTTTTCGATTCCGACAGGCGGCTTGAGCTTCTGTCGAAGAAAGGTGATCGGCTTGAGGCTATCGACAAGCT
>JAAERO010000385.1 GCA_024230315.1 Hyphomicrobium sp. | reverse complement strand
TTCTTCGCCGCGTCGGCCTTGATCACCATGCTCGCCTACGCCTGGGCTAACACCGTGCCCTCCCCCGCGCGGCCGCAAGCCCCTGCCGGCGATGTCGTGACATTGCCCACCAATCCGGGGCGCCGCCACCGGCCGGTGTGAAAAAGCGCTACCTGCTGCCCACAGCCCCACGGAACGGTTTTAAGTGACTATAGAAAGTGGGCGCCGGCCTCTACGCCACCGTTGCATACCAAGAAAGCAAAAGGGCCCGCGCCAACCGGCCGGGCCCTCGTCGTTGAATGTCTAGAAAGCTTAGCGCGAGTAGAACTCAACCACCAGATTCGGCTCCATGTGTACCGGGTAGGGTACGTCGGCCAATGCGGGGATACGAACAAGCTTCGCGGTCATCTTGTTATGGTCGGTTTCAACGTATTCGGGCACGTCGCGCTCTGGACTCTTAATTGCTTCGAGCACCAGCGCAAGTTGGCGTGCCTTTTCCGTCACTTCGACAAGGTCACCGATGCGGCAACGAAAGCTCGGGATCGTAACCCGGCGGCCGTTGACCTTGACGTGGCCGTGACTCACGAACTGGCGCGCGGCAAAAACAGTTGGCACGAACTTGGCGCGATAGACGAGCGCATCGAGACGGCGCTCTAAAAGTCCAATCACGTGCTCCGACGTGGAGCCCTTGGCCCGCGCCGCCTCTGTGTAGATGCGGTGGAACTGCCGCTCCGTGAGGTTGCCGTAGTAGCCCTTGAGCTTCTGCTTAGCCCTGAGCTGTTGGCCGTAATCCGACAGCTTCTGACGACGGCGCTCACCGTGCTGGCCCGGACGGGACTCGCGTCTATTGATTGGGCTCTTTGGCCGGCCCCAGATATTCTCGCCGAGGCGACGGTCGATCTTATGTTTGGCGCGGATGCGCTTGGTCATTAACAGCACTCCAACGGTTTAATAATTTGCTCTTGCATCGTGGAGCGCCCCTTCCTCTGTCCCGAAGGGCCGAAACCCCGTGGGACCGACAGGCGGCACAATCTCCAAGTGCCACCGCAGGTGCGCAATCGAACGCGGGCCATTAGCCATGAACCGCGCTCTGAAGCGGCTAAATAACGGTGTGCGGGCCCGCCGTCAACCGAGAGCTCAGTGCAGACCAGCGTTCAGGCGCCTGTGCACCACGTCGCTTCGCGCGCTATTCCTTCTTAACGGGAGCCGTCGCGGCGGGCTGTGCATCGCCGGCGCTGGTAGAAGCCGCCTTCTTGGTGAGCGACGGTCCGCTCTTCACGTAGGCAGCGATCATTTCCTTCACCTTCTGCTTCTGCTCATCCGAGCAGGTCTGCGCTTTCCTCTTCTCTTCCTCGACAACCACTTCTTTGTCGCCCTGCCTCTCAACCAGCATAATACGGCCAGTAAGCAGCATCACCGTCGTCAGATGCAGCTGGTTAATATACACGAGCTGCTGAGGCGTCCACTTTTTGCTCTGCAAATGGCGCCGCATAAGCGAATTGTGATTGTCCGACTGATCTTGTGCCAGCTCGCAGACCTGAGCGTGCGCCGACAAGCGCCCTGCCCGGATAATCTTGCGCGCGACATCGAGCGGCACCATCACGTCACCCTTCTTTTTCTTATCGATCTGTATGGTGGTGCCGTCTGGCTTCGTGAATGCTGCAGGGGTTAGCTGCCATGCATATTCCATGAACGTCTGTGTGGCCTTTTCGCTTAGCTCCTGGGCATTGGCAGGCGCCAACACAGCGCCGGCTGCCAGGAGTGCCCCGCAAGCCCAAGTCCACCCCGCCATTCTCATGTTCGATATCTCCTGAAACCGCCCTTATGTGACTCAGTTACATTTGTTGTTTGTGCGCTGCCGTTGGGCGATCACCGTGCGCGTTCCCTGCCTCTTGTAGGGGCATCGCTCAGCCCAAAACTTGGCCACATGATGGCGGACTAAGAGGGCGGTTTTCTCCCGGGTCCCTTGCCCTGTGCGAGCGTTGCAACAATGCCACGTAGTGTGCGCACCTCCTGCTCTGTCGGGCCCATTCGCGACAACATAGTGCGGAGATTGCTCACCATCGCCGGCCGACGTTCGGGAGGATTGAAAAATCCCAACCGCTCCAATTCCGCCTCCAAGTGCCCAAAGAGACCCAATAGCTCCTTCTTGGTCGCCAGCCGGTCGTCGCGCAGATTGAGACCCGCCATAATCGGAGCCTCGTAGGTCGTGACCCGGCCCAAGCTTTGCGCCTCGCTGGTGCGCATCCACTCATAGCCGAAAATCAGCACGGCCTGGGCGAGATTAAGCGACGCAAAGTGCTTATTGACGGGGATCATGACGAGCGCGTCCGCGTTCGAGACCTCCGCCGTCGAAAGGCCGCTGCGCTCCCGGCCGAACAACACCCCGCAGCGCTCGCCCCGCGCAATGCGCGTACGCATCTCGGCAATGGCCTCGACCGGCGTCATCACGGGCTTGAGCAAATCTCGCTGGCGCGCGGTGGTCGCCGCCAGCCAATTAAGGTCACCTATGGCCCCCTCGAGCAAGGGAAAGGCTGTTCCCTCGTCGATGACGAAGTTCGCACCTGAGGCGGCAATGCGCACCTTCTCGTTGGGCCAGCCGTCGCGCGGCGTAACAAGGCGCAAAGTGTCGAGGCCAAAATTCGCCATGGCGCGAGCAACCATGCCGATATTGTCGGCGAGCTGCGGCTCCATCAGGATCACCGCCGGCGACTCACCCTCATCAGCAAATGCCTCGCCTTGCTTTTGCGCGCGGCGGATACCGTGCCGTAGTTTGCGTATGACGCGTCGTGCCCAGTACCAGTACTTCTCGCCCGACCAGTTCTCCGCGAGCGTCTTAAGACTTTCTGTGTGCAGGGTCCGTTCGCCATTGCCCGTGACCCGCACTTCGCCATCGGCGATCACGATCTCTCGGTGACGCGCCACGAAGTCATCGAGGCTCCCAATACCCTCCGTCTCCATGCGCCGCAGGCAGCCGGGGCACGATGCCTCATTTGCTATGCAGAGCTCTTGCGCACAGTAGGTAAGCACCGGCTCTAGCGTAGTTCGGTCGAGGTCAGGAATGTCCAGGTGCGCCAGCCCTGCATCGATCGTCATCTCGTGGCAAGCGTCAACCACGGCGGCAACGCATACGCTACTTCCCGCGACGCGAGGTTCTAGGCGCCCATCTGCGTCACTAACGACCGTTATTGCCTGAGTTAGCGTCACCGTCGCTCCTCTCTTGTTGCGCTCAAGCGGCGCAGATATGGTGCGCCCCGTCAAATTGTCCTGCCCCCCCCGTTCTGAGGCTCATTCATGCAGAAAATAAAGGTGACCGGCACCGTCGTCGAACTCGACGGCGACGAGATGACTCACATCATCTGGAAGCTGATCAAAGACAAGCTCATCCATCCTTACCTCGACCTGACGCCCGAATACTACGACCTTGGGATTGAGAGCCGAGATAAGACGGACGATCAGATCACCATCGATGCAGCCCATGCCATCAAGAAACACGGCGTTGGCGTCAAGTGCGCAACCATCACGCCGGACGAGGCCCGCGTTGAAGAGTTCGGCCTCAAGAAGATGTGGCGCAGCCCCAACGGCACGATCCGCAACATCTTAGACGGCGTGATCTTCCGCGAACCCATTATTTGCCGCAACGTACCCCGACTGGTGCCCGGTTGGACTGAGCCCATCATTATCGGCCGTCATGCTTACGGCGACCAGTACCGCGCCACCGACTTTCTGTTTCCGGAGGCTGGCAGTCTGACGATCAAATTCACCGGCAAGGATGGCACGGTTATCGAGAAAGAGGTGTTTCAAGCGCCGGGCAGCGGCGTGGCCTTGGCCATGTACAATCTCGATGACTCCATCCGCGACTTTGCGCGCGCCGCCCTTAACTACGGTCTGATGCGCAACTATCCTGTCTACCTTTCCACCAAGAACACCATCCTCAAGGCTTACGACGGCCGCTTCAAAGATTTATTTCAGGAGGTATTTGATGCGGAGTTTGCCGCTGAGTTCAAGAAACGTAACCTCACCTACGAGCATCGCCTGATCGACGACATGGTGGCCGCGGCCTTAAAGTGGTCGGGTGGATATGTGTGGGCGTGCAAAAACTATGACGGCGACGTGCAGTCAGACATCGTCGCGCAAGGCTTCGGTTCACTGGGTCTTATGACCAGCGTTCTTATGTCGCCCGACGGCAAGACGGTCGAAGCGGAAGCCGCGCACGGCACCGTTACCCGGCACTATCGCGAGCATCAAAAAGACAAGGAAACGTCTACGAATTCTATTGCCTCGATTTTCGCCTGGACGCGTGGCCTGGCCCACCGTGCCAAACTCGACAACAACGAGGTACTCGCACGCTTCACGGCTACGTTGGAGAAGGTTTGCACCGACACGGTCGAGGCCGGCTACATGACCAAGGATCTGGCGTTGCTAGTCGGTGACGAGCAGAAGTGGCTGTCGACCACTGGCTTCCTCGACAAGGTCGATACCAACCTCAAAGCCGCCATGGCAAAAACGGCTTGATGCCTCTTTGCTCCAAGCCGGCCCGTCCGATCAACGTGCTGAGCACCGGCCTATGTCGCCTTTTTTGTTTCACTAGCGCGCAAGCCCCGCGTCGGACGCCCGGCCGCGCCTTGTAGCGCCTCACGAAACTCATCACGCTTCTCATGGATCGACGCAATGACGGGACCGGTTGGCACCCCAAGCCCTACAAGCGTCGCCTCGGTCACCTGCAAGCTAGCCTCAATCGTTTCAGGCACGGCATCGCTCACGCCCAGCTTATAGAGGTTGCGGGCGTGTTCGGCATCTCTGACGCGGGCAACGATGAGGATCTTTTCGCGCAGCGCACGCACAGTCGCAATGATCTTCTCGACAACGGACGGCTTGTTGATCGTTACGACCACGCCCTTCGCCATGATGATCCCACATCGTTTCAAGAACTGTGCATTCGTGGCATCACCGAAATAAACCGGCAGTCCCTTCTGCCGGCACCTGGTAACAGCCGCCGGATCGCTTTCGATCAGAATGTGCTTGATGTCATGCCGGGTGAGCATCTCGGAAACAAGCTGCCCTACGCGCCCGCAACCAACGATGATAGCCTCCACACCCTCCTGCGGCGGCAATTCCGTCAGCGCGGGATGGGGTTCCTGCGGCTCAGTAAACCGTTCCCCAATATGTTTGCCGATGAGATCAAGCAGCGGGATCATCGCCATCGACAAAGCCGTGATGGCCAGAACGATGGGACCGGTGTCGGACGCGACAATGTCCTTAGCGACGGCAAGCCCGACCACAATGAATGCAAACTCACCGCCAGCAGCCAACAGCAGCGCAGTCTTGGCCGTCGCCGCCCACGGCACCCGAAACAACCACAACAATCCGCCCAGCACGGCCGCCTTAATGGAGGTGAGACCGATGACGCCGGCGGCGATGGGAAGCGGATTGCTGGCGATGAGAGCAATGTCGAGGCTCATGCCGACGGAGAAAAAGAACACACCGAGCAGGAGACCCTTGAAGGGATCAATCGTGGCTTGGATGGCACGGTGATACTCGGTCTCGGCAAGCAACAACCCGGCGATAAACGCGCCAAGCGCCATCGATAGTCCCGCTGACGCCGTGACGATTCCGCTGCCGACGGCAACCAGAAGCACTGCCGCCACAAACAACTCTGTGCTGTCGGCCGACGCCACGAGCCGGAACAGCGGGCGCAGGATAGCCGAGCCGACAATCGCAATCGCGGCAATGACAAATAAAGCTTGCGCGATGGCCAAGAGCAAGCCGCTGACCAGCGTGCCCTCGTTATCGGGGCCGAGGATGCTCACCAGGAACAACAGCGGCACGACCGCGAGGTCCTGCAATAGCAAGATAGAAAAACTGGTGCGGCCCGTCACCGTGTGCAGACGCTGCTGGCGCGCCAACAATTCGATTACGATCGCCGTGGAAGAGAGCGCAAGGCTGAGGCCAATCAGCATGGAAGCGGCCGGAGATGCGCCAAAAAAGCTCACGATCAAGCCGATGATCACAGCTGAGATCGTCACCTGCGTGACGCCGAGCCCCAACACGAGCCGGCGCATGGTGACGAGCCGCTTGAACGACAATTCCAGCCCGATGAGGAACAACAAGAAAACCACGCCCAGCTCGGCAATCGCACCCAATCCCTTTTCTTGCGATACCGTGATCCACTTGATGGGCTCGAAATAACTCGACAGCGCGCCCAGACCCCTGGGGCCCAGCACCGCACCGGCGACTAAGAAGCCAAGGATGGGGTTCACTCGGTAGCGCTGGCCGAGCGGCACGAGCACAGCCGCTGTCGCCAGCACGATCATCGCGTCGCGGTAAATGCTAAAATCGGAAGCTTCCGTCATCCCAGGCCCTCATGCGCCCGACTCCGCACCGCCTTCGGCCGGAGCGCAAACGCATCACAGAATGAATAGCAGAAAGATACGGGTCATTGGGACATCATGGCGGCGCGCCAATTCGATCCTCACACGGCAGCGCTGAGACGCGCCTCGATTGCCTGCAACGCGGCGTCGGCCTTCGCACCATCAGGGCCACCCGCTTGCGCCATGTCGGGACGGCCACCGCCACCTTTGCCGCCCAGTGCCGCCGCACCCGCCTTGACGAGATCAACCGCGTTCCAGGTCTTGAGCAGGTCCTCGGTTACACCAACTGCGAGCCCCGCCTTGCCGTCGTTGGTGACGCCGACAATGGCGACAATCCCCGAACCGACTTGCTTCTTGCCGTCATCGATCAGACCACGCAGATCCTTGGGGTTGAGGCCCTGCACTGTACGCGCGAGCAGCTTCACCTTACCGACAGCCTTGACGTCGCTGCCACCTGCAGCACAACCAACAGCCATCGCCGTTTTGGCCTCGGCAAGCTGGCGCTCCAAATTTTTACGGTCGTCCACCAACGCTTTGATGCGTTCGACAACATCCTCTGGCCGCACGCGCAGGGACGCGGCCACCTCCTTCACGCGCTCGTCCTGAGCCCCGAGATATGTGCGCGCGCCCTCAGCCGTCAGAGCCTCGATACGCCGCACGCCCGCCGCACTGCCACTTTCGGCAATGATCTTGATGAGACCAATGTCGCCTGTGCGTCTGACATGCGTGCCACCGCACAGCTCCACCGACCACGCTTTGTTTGAACCGGGGGACCCTTCGCCCATCGATATGACGCGCACCTCATCGGCGTACTTCTCGCCAAAGAGCGCCATCGCCCCGGATTCCATCGCGTCCTCAAGTACCATCAAGCGCGTTTCGACGGGCGCGTTCTGCAGCACGATCGCGTTAGCACGGTCTTCGACTTGCTTGATCTCTTCTGCACTTATGGGTTTGGGATGGGAGAAATCGAAGCGCAAACGGTCGGGCGCAACGAGCGAGCCCTTTTGCGCCACGTGCGGCCCCAGCACCTGGCGTAATGCTTCGTGCAGAAGGTGGGTCGCGGAGTGATTGGCTCGTGTTGCCGTACGGCGCACATGATCAACCTCAAGCTCGACCGCCTCGCCCACTTTGAAGCTGCCCTTTTCCACACGGCCGGAATGCACAAACAGGTCGCCCAGCTTTTTATGCGTGTCAGTGACGCGGAACAGCGCGCCCTTGGCGCCGCGAATGATGCCTTGGTCGCCGACCTGCCCGCCAGCCTCGCCATAGAACGGCGTCTGGTTCAGCACGATCGCCGCTTCGTCGCCGCTCTTGAGGCTTTTTACAACCTTGCCACTTTTTAGGAGAGCGGCGATCTCACCGGCTGCCATTTCCGACTCGTAGCCAAGGAAGTCCGTGGCGCCCACGTTTTCGCGGAGCTCAAACCAAACGGACTCCGTTGCCGCCTCGCCTGAGCCCTTCCAGGCCTTACGCGCCTCCTCCTTCTGGCGCTCCATCGCCGTGTTGAAGGTATCAGTTTCGACTGCGATGCCACGCGGGCGCAACGCATCCTCGGTGAGATCGAGCGGAAAACCATACGTGTCATAAAGCTTGAATGCGGTTTCGCCGGCCAGCACCTCACCCTTCTTAAGCGTATTGGTCGCCTCTGCGAGCAGCCCAAGACCCTTCGCCAGCGTCTTGCGAAAGCGCGTTTCTTCGAGCAGCAACGTTTCTGAGATCAGCGCCTGTGCGCGTCCCAGTTCTTGATAGATGTCACCCATCTCGTGCACCAGTGCCGGCACCAGCCGGTACATCAGCGGCTCCTTGGCACCGAGCATGTGCGCATGGCGCATGGCGCGGCGCATGATGCGGCGAAGCACGTAACCGCGACCTTCGTTGGATGGCAGCACGCCGTCGGCAATGAGAAAGCTTGTGGCACGCAAATGATCGGCGATGACGCGATGCGACACCTTGTGTTCGCCTTTGGCCGCCACGCCCGTCGCCGCAACGGAAGCTGCGATCAACGCCTTGAACAGGTCGATCTCGTAATTATCGTGCGTGCCCTGTAGCACCGCCGCGAACCGTTCCAGCCCCATGCCAGTGTCGACGGAGTGCCTTGGCAGGTCGACGCGCTCGCCGGGGCCAACCTGTTCGTATTGCATGAACACGAGGTTCCAGATCTCGACGAACCGGTCGCCATCTTCATCGGCCGAGCCGGGTGGTCCTCCTGCGATCTTCTCCCCGTGATCATAGAATATCTCCGAACACGGCCCGCACGGACCCGTGGCGCCCATCTGCCAGAAATTATCGGCGGTGGGGATGCGCAGGATTTTGTCGCTGCCAAACCCTGTAATCTTCTCCCAGATGCGATAGGCCTCGTCGTCATCATGATAGACGGTGAGCACCAGGCGCTTCTTATCGAGGGCGAAGTCCTTGACCAGCAGGTCCCAGGACAACTTGATCGCACGCTCCTTGAAGTAGTCGCCAAAGGAGAAGTTGCCCAGCATCTCAAAAAACGTGTGGTGGCGAGCGGTATAACCCACGTTGTCGAGATCGTTGTGTTTGCCACCCGCGCGCACGCACTTCTGCGAGCTGACCGCTGTCTTATGGTCCCGGCTCTCCTGGCCCGTGAACACGTTCTTGAACGGTACCATGCCCGCGTTGGTAAACATCAACGTGGGGTCGTTACGCGGCATGAGCGGAGCCGACGGCACGACCTCGTGGCCGTGCTTCACAAAGTAGTCCAGGAACGCTTTACGGATCTCGTTAACGCCGGTCATCTGGTCTCGGGGGCTATATGGCAAACGCCGCACACCCCGAAGGGTGGCGGCAGGCAAACTATCCGTCGGGGATTGCGGCCCCACATGTCAAGGGCTGCGAGCCTTTGACCCCCAGCGGACCGGCCGTCAAAACGGCACAGGTCCGCAGGCTCTGGATCACCGCTTGGCGCGGGCGGCCTTCTTCGGGCCGGTATCTTCGACGTCAGGCAGGACGCCATCCTCGTCGGGCTCCTCCTCGCCGGCCTCACCCGGTTCTGGCTCGATCAACATTTTATCGACAATCAGACCGGCGTTGCTGCGTACGGCGTTTTCAATCGCGCGCGCCACCTTCGGATTCTCCTTAAGGAACGATTTGCCGTTCTCGCGTCCTTGGCCGATGCGGTTCCCGTCATGGGAGAACCACGCGCCCGCCCGATCCACGATTCCCGCCTTGACGCCGAGATCCACGAGCTCGCCCATCTTGGAGATACCTTCGTCATACATGATGTCGAACTCGACCTGTTTGAACGGCGGGGCCACCTTGTTCTTGACCACCTTGACGCGCGTCTGATTGCCGACGACCTCATCGCGATCCTTAATTTGTCCGATGCGGCGAATATCGAGGCGCACCGATGAGTAGAATTTTAGCGCGTTGCCGCCCGTCGTCGTCTCCGGGTTGCCGAACATGATGCCGATCTTAATGCGGATCTGGTTGATGAAGATCACCATGCAGCGCGATTTTGAGATCGACGCGGTGAGCTTTCTCAGCGCCTTACTCATCAAGCGCGCCTGCATACCAGGCTGCATGTCGCCCATCTCGCCTTCGAGCTCCGCCCTGGGAGTCAAGGCTGCCACCGAGTCGATGACGAGCACGTCAATTGCCCCGGAGCGCACCAGCGTATCGGTGATCTCTAAGGCCTGCTCGCCAGTATCGGGCTGCGAGATCAGCAGGTCCTGGACATTCACGCCAAGCTTGCCGGCATAGACGGGATCGAGCGCGTGCTCCGCGTCGACGAACCCGCAGATGCCGCCCCCCTTCTGCGCCTCCGCCAACACGTGCAGGGCGAGCGTCGTTTTGCCCGAGGATTCGGGGCCATAGATCTCAATTACGCGCCCGCGCGGCAGCCCGCCGATGCCCAGCGCGATGTCGAGCCCTAAAGAACCCGTCGAGATCGCCTCCACGTCGAAGGAGCGATCGTCTGCGCCAAGGCGCATAATCGAGCCCTTGCCGTGCATCTTTTCGATCTGGGCAAGTGCATGTTCAAGCGCTTTATTTTTGTCCATGGCGCCCCCCTCGACCACACGGAGTTCTGGCCTCATCGTCATGTCGAATCCACCTTATGGCATGCGTTGCGTGTTCTCAATTTCGACTCATGTGTACACCTTTTGTTCTTGTGCGTCTAGCCGGGCTGCCCCCAGGCGCACAAACAAAGATAGTCGGTTTCCGCCGAGAAGACTCGTCTGTACCACCGCCGCTCGGCAGAGTTCAATACCTTGCTCTTGATGGCCAGGAATAAGTCATGCCACCCTTGACTTAAGTAATGCCTTGTATTACGTCTGGATTCATCGCGAGGGGGCAAAGGCGATGATCAGGAGCTTTCGATCTAAGAAGCTTGAGCGATATTGGTGGAAGGGTGATCCTAAACGCATCGATCCTCGCCACGTCGAAAAGATCAGGCTTCAGCTTGGCCATCTTGAGCGAGCTAGGCGACCGGAGGCCATGAACGTTGCAACTTGGCGGTTTCATTCACTGCGCGGCGAGCGTCGGTGGGCTGTCTGGGTCGATCAGAACTGGCGACTGACCTTTGCTTGGAACACCGACGGACCCGACGCCGTCGATGTCGATTACAAGGATTACCATTGAGGAGCAGACCCATGTCGAAGCGTCACGCATCCATCAAGCCCGTACATCCTGGAGAGATTGTCCAGGATGTTTTCGAGACATTGAAGGCGGAGAAGGATTTGACGAAGCCGGCCTTCGCCAAGGCGCTCGGCATTTCGCGTCAGACGCTCCACGATGTCATGACGTGCAAGCGCTCTGTGACGCCGGAAATGGCTCTGCGTCTTGAAGCGGCCATCGGCAGTGACGCGGAAACGTGGCTTGCGCTACAGATTGACCACGATCTCCACTATGGCCGGGCCGCTTTCGATGTCTCGAAGGTAAAGCGTATAGCCGCTCAAACAACGCGCTAATGCTAACCTGATAAGTCGTGAAACGGTGCCCCCGCGAGCTAACCAGCCCGCGCAACCAAACACCCTGCTTGTCCTGAAGCAAACCGTACGAGCGCAGCGCCCTACGCACGCCGCTGCCCGCTCAGCCCCTAACAGCGCCCCTCCTCAATCAGGCATGCTCGACGCGACGGTATTGAACATTGCGCTAACGTTGTCGCCGAGAAGGGTTACGCTAGCGATAATGCCAACGGCGACGAGCAGCGCAATGAGGCCGTACTCGATCGCCGTGACACCAGACTTGTCCTTCACAAAGCGAGCAATACGCTTTGACATCATGACACTCTCCCAATAGGCGTTGGCCCCGCGCCCGTATTCTCCGCCACAGTGCGCGCATGGCCGCCCTAACCTAAGCACCTTGTGTCGACACAAACTAATACCGGGTTAAGGGCGCCAAGCGCATGGTTAACGCGCTTGGCGCGGTCTCATGGTTCCCCGTTACCCATGCGATGCATGGCATGCGGACGCCAACCCTAGTTGGGCCAACTGGGGTCGTAGATGCCAAACCCGTTCACGGGGTTG
>JAAERO010000384.1 GCA_024230315.1 Hyphomicrobium sp. | reverse complement strand
GGGACGCATCGGATTTTGCTTCACCCGTTGGGTGCACCATTATGACCCCGCATCTATTCGCCTAAGATGCTGATGATAATATCTGAATCGGTAAGTTGGGCCTCTCTCTAACCGACTTATCTGGGCAATGCGGGCTTAGACGAGCTTGTGGGATTGACTATCCGGGCCCGCGGCGAGGTGCTGCCGATGAGAAGAAGCGCATTGGCGAATGGCGGTCCCGCTGCCGCAATATTCCGGTATCGAGGTTGAATAAAACCGCCTGAGCGCCGTTTAGACCCGTTTTCGTCGCCATGCCCGCAGTGCCCGCAGATAACGATGTACTGGGGTGCGCCTTCCCACTGGCCTAAAACCGACAATAGGTCGCTGGGCACCCATCAATTATGCGCAATCATGCGCCCGCTTGCCTTCCTGAACAGAATTCCCGCAGCTTAGCCTAGACTTTTTGTGTGATCGCTCTGGACATAGTCAGCACCTGTTAGATTTCCTACTCTCCCTTTCGGAAGGCAGGGCCATGGTCTCGCAGACGGATTCTGTTTGGCCGAAGTTAGTTCGGCGTCTACGACTGTCACTCGGCCTCAATCAAAGTACGCTTGCCGCGATGCTCAGGGTAGACCAGGCCACCGTGTCCCGTTGGGAAAGTGGTGGCCAGATCCCAGCCTTCGCGATCCAGTTCCGGCTCCGCGACATGCTGCACAGGCAGGAGCCGCAATTCAACCCAACGCATATCGAAGCGCTACCAGTTATCGCCGCAATCTACGATCTCCAAGACATGGGCCGGTGCATGGCTGCCTCGCAGAGTTTCGCCGCAGCTTATGGTTACCATGCCAGCGACATGCGCGATATCGACATCAAACCACAATGGACTCGCAGCATCGCTGGGCTGTGGGATTGCTTACGTGACCATCATGCTGTCAAATCCAATTCGTTTGCGCTATGCCATGCGATCGTACTTCGACCCGACAACGCCTGGGCATGTAACACGTTCACGCCAATGCCCGGTTTCGATAGTGTGTTGGTCACTGCCGCCTATATTGACCCTCCCGCCGACATCAAAAGCCCGAATGAATTCAAATTGGAAGTGCTGACCAAGGATGAATTGATCAGCTAGCTGTCAACGGCGGAGTAAAACCCGGCCATCAATTCTGCAAACACGGCAACAAGATCGTTTTGAACACCTTAGTTAGATTGAAACGTTGGAGGCAATATGCGTTCGGAACAAACATGTAAATCTGCACCAGAGCGTTTGCTGTATAACTCTTACTTCCATCCCGTTACGTCAAAGATGCGCATTAGAACTTTCATTCTCCCGCCATTGGCTGCCGTGCTCGTCCTGGCCGTGGCACCGCCCGCGGCCCATGCCGACAAGTATGAGATACAGCGCTCGATTACTGTCACTGCCAGAGGTGCCGTTGCAGCCGAGCCCGATATGGCCCGCATCACAAGCGGCATGACGAGCGAAGCTGATACGGCTGCGCAGGCCTTGTCGCGCAATTCGCAGTCCATGAAAGAGGTGATTGGAGGACTCAAGGCGGCCGGTATCGACCCTAAGGATATTCAAACCTCGTCCTTCCGTATTGAGCCTCGCTATGCGCGCGCAAAAGAAGGCCAGGCCTCCGTCATTGACGGGTACCGGGTAACGAATCAGATCCAGATCACCGCGCGCGATCTGGGTCGGCTGGGCGACGTCTTAGACAATCTTGTATCTTTTGGTGCCAATCAAATGGCAGGTCTGACTTTCGAGGTCAGCGAAGCGGAGACCTTGCGCGATAAAGCCCGCATGGAGGCAGTGGCCAATGCATTGCGTCACGCTAAGCTATACGCCGCTGCGACGGGCGCCAAGGTTGGGGATGTACGCAATATCTCCGAGGGTCCCGTAAGCATCTGGGCCAGTCCAACATCGATAGCAATGCGAAAAGAAGCGGTGCCAACCGAACGCGGGACAGAGGTGCTTCAGGCCAGTGTCACTATCACCTGGACCTTGGTGTCAACAGCGCAGTAAAATCCCCGGCTACTGTGGCGGAGTAAAAGCAGTCCGGCCAATGGTGGCCGTTCCTTAGTGCTGGGCGGAATGTCCGTTAAAGTCCTTGCGCTCACCCCCCCCAAATCAGCTTCGCCCCACAGTCATCGATAGACGACGAGCGATTGGGCGCTCATCCGGGAAACGTTGTCCACAAAGAGCGGCGGTCCAGGGGGCTTCGAACCGATCCCCACGCTTGGCTCACTGATACGCTGGCCCGAATCGCCAATCATAAAATCAATCGCATCGACCAATTGCTGCCAT
>JAAERO010000383.1 GCA_024230315.1 Hyphomicrobium sp. | reverse complement strand
TCCAGCTTCACGCGACGGTCAAAATCCAGCCCAAGACGACTGTATTCGCTTTCACCCGCAAGGTGTGACAAGACTGCCCCCAAATCATAGCCCCAAACGACTGAATCGTAACGGAATTACGCCAGTAGCGCAGCAGAAATCAGACAGCTACTTGGGGAATGCGGGATTAAAGTACTCCGTCTTCATCACCGGCCCATTCGATGTGGCCAAGAAGATCATCAAGACGTATTTTATCTCTGCGCCCCTCTCATACTCACACCATGCGCAAGATGTGTGTCAGCACCTACAATGAAAATGCCAACATCGCGATGCCTCCAGAAATTAAGATCGCACCATGCAGGCCGTTGATGATCTTTGCCACGAATTCCATGAGTGTGTGCCCCCCAGCTGTCGCCTTTAGCCCTAGCGCCCGTCCACGCGGCGCTGACCACCCTTTCCGCAGATACATGATTGCTAATCTGTGAGATCGGATCTCAAAGATTGCGCCTCCGCCGCGCCCGAAGCGCGGCAATTCGGCAGGACGCCACGCTTGATGTGCGGCGCACTCGCCTGCGCTAATGGGCCCGCAATACCGGTTTCGTTAAGCGCGCCCCCGAGTGCACTGCGTATCGCCGAATCGTTTTGTGATTTTAGTGCGAATTAACGTCAATGTGTGGCGCATGCTCGTAAGCGATTTAGAAACGTGCCTAGGCTAGCTGCTGCTAATGGCCAATAGTCGATAGTCCAGCATCGGTTACCTTATCAATATGAACTGGCCTTTTCGGCACGAACGTAGCCTCAGTCCAGCTTGGCTGCTGGCGCAATGGTGACGTCATGTGCCACGCTGATGACGAAGTTGGCCTCACTGAAGGAGGCCCTCTCCGATCTCTACCTACAATCAAGTCTTTAGGGAGAAGAGGATGCGTTTAGGATATGGATATGCTGCTCTATTGATGGCATTTCTGGTCACAGGAACAGCGGGATCACTTACTCAGGCCGCCGATCAGATTGTCCACGATGCAGAGTACTACGTGCTTGAAGCGCAGCACGGTAAGACGTGGGCGGCTGGGGATATTGCGCTGCAGGCAAAGCTCGATGCGCTCAAGAAGAAGCACGGCCGGTCGCCCAACCTCATCCACATTATGTGGGACGACACGGCCTACGGTGATGTCGGCATCCCCGCGATACAAAAAGTACGGGGCCTTACAACGCCCAGCCTCAACAGGCTGGCCGATGAAGGTATCCTGTTCACGCGCATGTATACCGAGGTCGGTTGTACCCCCAGCCGCGCTGCTGTGGTTACCGGGCGACTCGCAGTCCGCAGCGGAATGTACAATATCGGCATGCTCCTTGAGAGCCATGGTATGCGCGGCGAAGAAGTGACCATGGCCGAGGTGCTTTCCAAAGCTGGTTACGCCACTGCGTTCCACGGCAAGTGGCACCTTGGAGATATCGAAGAGAGCTATCCGCATAATCAGGGTTTCGACGAAGCGTTTTTCACCGGCTACAATCAGATCCTATCCCTCAACACCAAGCTTGCCGAAGGAGCCAACGCGTCAATCGGCCTGCATGAAGACATGCTACCGCCCGATCCATACAAACTCGACGACACCTTTGTGACCAAAGGCTGGGTGCAAATGGCAGAGGGCAAGAAGGGAGGGAACACCCGCCAGTGGGGAGATAATTCTCACGAGAATTATCTGAAGATCGACCCCGAAGCCCAGCGTCGCACGCTGGAGTTCATCGAGCGCAATGCCAAGGCCGGCAAACCGTTCTACGTGGCCAACTGGCCGAACCTGACCAGCTTCATCCCCAACCCGAAGAAGTGCTCACTGTCGCGGAGCATCTTGCAGGACGGGCTCCAATGCAACATCGATCCCTTTATAGCTGCGCTGATCGCCAAGCTCGAAGAGCTTGAGATTGCAGACAACACCTTGATCATCGCGATGGCCGACAATGGCCCCATGTCCCACAATCCGCCACCAGGGCTTGGCATGGCCGAAACCATCTATCGGGGTGGGAAGGGCGATTTCTTAGAAGGTGGCGTGCGCGTGCCGGCCTTTGCCTGGTGGCCCGGTGTCATCAAGCCGGGTCAGGTTGTTGGAGATATCATCCACGAGACGGATCTCTTCACTACGTTTGCCAGGTTGGCGGGCGCAACGCAGTACATTCCGACCGACCGCATCATCGACGGTATCGACCAGACTGCTCTGCTCCTGAAAGGCGATACCAACAGCCGGCGGGACTATGTCTTCATCTATGCCGGCCCCCGGCTGGGCGCGACCGTCAAGGGCAATTACAAGCGCCATTGGATCTCCGCCGATCCCGTCGGCGAGGCCAGCGGCATTCCCGCCGCATTCTACTTTCTACCCGCCGACCCGCGGGAAAAAACGCCGATGCTGGTGAACCTCATCCACCTTAAGAGCCCGTTCAATCGCATGAAACTTCGCCACGATCTGTGGAAGAAGAAGTATCCGGACGCGAAGGAGGTGCATGGCGTTCCCTGGACCGGCATCGAGAATGCGTCGCCTGCGATCAAGGCCTTGGGGAAGCCAAGGATCGACGCAACGAAGCTGCCCTTCGACCCGCTCGAGTACGTGGAACACCTCGATCAACTTCCCTTTGATCCAAACATGGATCCCGACATCGGGCAGTAAGAGGGGCAGGCAATCCCAGAGAGGCCATCCCGCCCGAGTGGTGGGGAGGGTAGTTTTGCAAGGGGGGGCCTGACTGGCGTTGGGGGTTGGGAAGGAGATTTGAGGACACCTCGAAAAATATCGCATTCGCCGATTTATGCGAGTCTGATGCCTGACAGGTTGATTCGGGCGGGGCACGATGGCGCAGATTGGGTTTTTCGATTCCGACAGGCGGCTTGAGCTTCTGTCGAAGAGGGGTGATCGGCTTGAGACGATCGAAAAGCTTGTTAGGTGGGAGAGCTTTCGCGCCGACATCGAGGCCGTTGTTATGACGCCGGACGACACAAAAAAGTCCAACGCCGGCCGCAAGCCCATCGACGCCATTATTCTGTTCCGCATGCTGCGTCGTGCAGACGCTGTACAATCTCTCCGACGAGGAAACCGAATTCCAGATCAACGACCGCATGACCTTCATGCGCTTCATCGGCAAGGGTTTGGAGGGCCGCATCCCCGACGCCACGACGCTGTGGCTCTTCCGCGAGAGGCTTGCCTCAGCCGGCCTGATCG
>JAAERO010000382.1 GCA_024230315.1 Hyphomicrobium sp. | reverse complement strand
GGGTTAAGGGCGCCAAGCGCATGGTTAACGCGCTTGGCGCGGTCTCATGGTTCCCCGTTACCCATGCGATGCATGGCATGCGGACGCCAACCCTAGTTGGGCCAACTGGGGTCGTAGATGCCAAACCCGTTCACGGGGTTGATTGTTTCCGCCTTTTCGAGCGGCGGAAACGTGCTCACTTGGCGCTGCTCAAGCAGTGCGGCAACCTGCACCGCCGTTTGCTCGCGCACCACGCGCAAGTAGTTGATAGCCGCATCGGCGCGCCCGATTAGAAAAATCTCGCGGTTAAGTTCCGCAGAGACGCGATCGCTCTGCGCGACACGTTCATTAAGTTGGTCTTCTAGATCTTTCATTGCCCTGTGCTCCCTCTCGGTAGATCTATGCCCCGCGCTGCAAGGTCAATTCGCTTATAAATCAATGTGATTCGGGCATTCAGGCGACGCGAGCGTGATCGAAATAAGAGCACAGCTTTTCACGTTGCCGAGCACATGCACTACGTCTTCAACCGGTAGCCGGTCTTGAAGATCCACCACACGGCCGCCAGGCACAGACCTAAAAAACCAAGCGTCATGGCAATGCTGACGCCAACGTTCACATCGGAGATCTCGTAAAAGCTCCAGCGAAAGCTGCTGACCAAGTAGACGACGGGATTGAACAAGCTCACGGTTTTCCAGAATGGCGGCAGCATGTTCACCGAGTAGAATGTCCCGCCAAGGAAAGTAAGCGGCGTGATGATGAGAAGCGGGATGACTTGCAGCTTTTCGAACCCGTCGGCCCATATGCCGATGACAAATCCAAACAGGCTGAATGTCACCGCGGTCAGCACGAGGAACACGACCATCCAGACGGGATGTGCGATTTGCAGCGGCACGAACAGGGTTGCCGTTGCCAGGATAATCAGGCCTAGAACGATCGACTTGGTGGCTGCGGCACCCACGTAGCCAAGCACGACTTCAAAGGGAGACACGGGCGCTGAGAGCACCTCGTAGATTGTGCCGGAAAAGCGCGGAAAATAGATGCCGAACGAGGCATTCGAGATGCTCAGTGTCATCAGCGAAAGCATGATCAATCCAGGCACGATGAACGCGCCGTAGCTCACACCATCAATCTGCGCAATGCGCGAGCCGATCGCACCGCCAAAGACTACAAAATAAAGTGAGGTGGACAGCACAGGCGCGATGATGCTTTGCATCAAGGTGCGCCAGGCGCGCGCCATCTCAAACAAATAGATCGCTTTGACAGCATGCAGGTTCATGTCGTGTTTCTCACAACGTCGACAAAGATGTCCTCAAGCGAGCTTTGCGTCGTGTTGAGGTCGGAAAATCGAATGCCGGCGTCACTCATGTCCTTCAGGAGCCCGGTAATGCCAGTGCGATCGGCTTGCGTGTCGTAAGTGAAAATCAACTCCTGGCCGTCTGCTCCGATCTCCAGACCATATGCAGCAAGACTTTCAGGAACGACGTCGAGCCTGTCGTGCAGGTGCAGGACGAGCTGCTTCTTACCGAGTTTGTTCATGAGTTCGTCTTTGTTCTCAACCAAGATCAGTTCACCCCTCGCGATGACGCCGATCCTGTCCGCCATCTCTTCAGCTTCCTCGATGTAATGTGTGGTGAGAATGATGGTGACACCGGAGTCGCGTAAGGTGCGCACGACTTTCCACATCCCCTTGCGCAACTCGACGTCGACGCCGGCCGTCGGCTCATCGAGGAATAGGATCTGCGGCTCATGGGAAAGTGCCTTTGCGATCAGAAGTCGGCGTTTCATGCCACCCGACAACGTCATGACTTGGCTGTCCTTCTTGTCCCACAAAGACAATGCCTCCAGCACGTACTCGATGTAGGCGGGGTTCGCCGCCTTGCCAAACAATCCGCGGCTGAAGGAGACCGTGTTCCAAACGGTTTCAAAGGCATCGGTCGTCAATTCCTGCGGGACGAGTCCGATCATGGCGCGCGCCGCGCGGTAGTCCGAAACGACGTCGTGTCCATCGACCGACGCCGATCCAGCGGTCGCATTCACGATACCGCAAATGATGCTGATGAGTGTCGTCTTACCGGCACCATTGGGGCCGAGCAGCGCGAAAACCTCACCGCGACGTATGTCAAGATTGATAGCCTTGAGTGCCTGGAAGCCGGAGGCATACGTCTTGGAGAGATCACAAACCGAGATGATCGATGTCATAAGATTGCCGGTTTCCTCCCTTGCAGGCTTCTATGAGATGCGGTCGCTTCCTAGCACAAAGCGCACCGCTAACTTGCGTCACCCATTGATCCGCACAATACCCTTGCGCGGGCCGGGACCTGGCACTGTTGCATTTCATGAACTGGGGCTTGCAAGGCGGTATTCAATAAAGGGCACCTCGAACAATGGCGCTTTTGGCTTTGTGGGTGCCGGCGGCGCGGCGTCAGGCGCGGTTGCGATGCTGGTCTGCCGCCTTCGCGGCGGCCTTTGCGTTGCCCTCAAGCCGTCTTGCAACGCCTTGGACGCAATTG
>JAAERO010000381.1 GCA_024230315.1 Hyphomicrobium sp. | reverse complement strand
CTAATGGCGGGACTGTTGCGTGCATCCGTTCGCTCACTCTGCCTACATGGTCAATGGATGCTATCGACGCATCGTGTCTTAGCGACACAGGTTTCATGAAGAAGATTGCAGCAGACCTCGTGGATGGCGGCAACGTCCAATGCACGGTTGTGTTTGAAGCAGGCGACGAGCCGTTCACGCCAGACGGGTCGTCTGACACAATCACCGTTACCCTTCCATCTGCTGGATCAACTGGCGGCATCCTGACGGGCACTGGCTTCGTCAGCGAATGCACCCTTCCAAGCATGGAAATCGGTGGACTGCTTGAGCAGTCTTTCACTTTCACCTTCGATGGCGAAACTGGACCAACCTACACGGCTGGCACATAGTAATTAACAACCCAAGGAGTCTGAGATGAACGTAGAACTTCGCCCACACAAGGGCATCAATGTTGTGACGAAGAAAGAGCAGTGCTTTCAACAGTACCTGATCTTGGACGGTCATCCAGACAAGATGGAGTTGGTCGGACTGATCGGCTGGAAAGAGGGATGCAAAATCATCTTCCTTGTTCCAGTCGATCCTATCCGGGAGGAACGTATCCGCGAGGAAGTTTCTCGACAGTTAAAACGTGAGGCAGCACTTATCTCCTGCCCCGACATTCCAAGCGACTTAATCCACCCACCAGAAGAGAACCCATTCGATGAGTTTAACGAAAGCGACCTTACTTAAAAAAGCAGCAGTCTCGGCACCAGAGGTACTCGGTGAGTTCTTCGGTGAGACTGTCTATGTCAAGTCCATCAGCGAGTTCCAGCGTTCACGCCGTATGTCTTCTATGTACGACATGAAGAAAGAGCGTATGCGTGAGGACGCACTCCAGCGTGCCAGATGCCTTACCGTTGTCGATCACCTCTGTGATGAAGACGGTGAAAGTCTCTTTACTGAGAAAGATGTAAATGCAATCATGCAACTGGACGCAATGAAACTTGATGTCCTTGTCAGTGCCATTGAGAAGTGGGCAGAGGGCAAAGAGGGAAAGCCACAGGGCAAATAGATAAACTAAAGGGAGAGTTGGAGCGGAACG
>JAAERO010000380.1 GCA_024230315.1 Hyphomicrobium sp. | reverse complement strand
GCCAGCAGCGCGCAGACCCAAACCCGATGGCGTGCTGATCTGAAGACCACCTTCCACCTTGGCCCGGCTTTCATCGGTCTGCTGCAGGACGCCATCAATCTTAAGGGGGGTGCTGTCAAAGTTCCAGATGCCGGTGATCCCGACCATCGGTTCAATGGTTGTGCCGTTGCGCATCTGTATCTGATAGCCCAACTCCACCCCGCCCGTTAAGCGGCCAATGTTGGCAGACGCCCCCTTCACCGGCTGGCCTAAGCTGTTGGTGTAGGTGGCATAGGACTCATACCCATAGGCCAAACCAAGCTCCGGGGAGAGGCGAAAGCCGCCATAGGTATGCACCCCTGTTAGTGTGGCTGTCGCCAACCACCGCTCCGTCTCAAAGCTGCCCGTTCTATAAGTGTCGAGCTTGCCATCCTGAAGCCAGATGTCATTGTTCGATTGGCCCCAGGCGGCACGCGCATCAAAGAATAGGTTGTCGAGAAGCTTGGCCATAAAATAAGGACCCACCATCCAACCTGTACCGTCGATTTCGCCGGTTCGGTCAGACCCATTGATGTCTTCTTTCGTATCGTCCACTTGGATGAGAGCCCCAACCAACACCCCTGGAGCCAGCACATAGTCAGCGCCTAAGTAGAGAATCCTAAAGTCACCCGTTCGGTTGATGCCCCCAAGATCGTCCGTGTAACGGCTAAACTGGCCCTCAACCCAAATGTCGAGCTCTGTGCGCGGCACTTGCAACGGGGCCAAACCAGACGCCCCAGATAAGCTCAGCAGCCCAGCAGCCTCCAACTTCTTCTGCTGCGCCCGTGCCTCAGCCTCAGCCGCCTTGACTCTTACCTCACTTAAGGACGTGCCAAACTTAAACGAGGTCGAACCAGAGCTTAGAAGAGGCGCCAGCTGACTGCCCAGCGAGGAAAACAGCGTCGTCGAGGTCGATGTCGGTCCCGTTGCCGCCCCAAACGCGTCCCCACGCAT
>JAAERO010000379.1 GCA_024230315.1 Hyphomicrobium sp. | reverse complement strand
ACCGGGCGCATTCGTAAAGCGTGTCGCCGCGCTCTGACCAGACGTCATCGCTGTCGCAGCCATGGCAGCGTGGCCGTCCGTTCCAGCGGCACACGGCAAGGTACGCGCGACACGCCTCCTCCGTTCCGAACCGTTCCTCAAGCTCAATCAACGTCTTGGGGAAACCGCGCCATAGCGCCTCGTGATGCGTCTCTGCCATTTGGATATCTCATTGATATCCATAAAGCATTCTTATGTGGCCGGACTAAAGCGGAGAGGTATGGTGAGCAACAGTTCTGAGTTTGGAAGCCAATACCGGTGTGTTCCGGGGAAAACCTCCGTGTGCGCCGTTTATTCACACATAAACTCGTTATCTAACAGTGCAACCGACGCGTGTCATGAAGAGGGCCTGAAGTTGACACGCCGTGTGAGTGGGGGGTTGGCCATGCGGCGGATCGTACTTTTGCTCGTTGATTTGTCTTTGATTGCACTCGCCACCGTCTGTGCGCTCGTTCTGCGTGACAACCTCGCACCTTCCATCGCTCGACTCCATAATTTGCTCCCCTACCTGGCTGCATCGCTTGTCGCTGCTTTGGTGGTCCTGCCGGCCTTCGGTCTAAACCGAACGATCTGGCGATTCAGCACACTGTGGGACTATCTGCGCATAAGTCGGGGCCAGCATCCTTATCGTGCTCAGTGCGGTCGGAATCGGTTTTGCCTTCAATCGGCTTGAAGACATCGCTCGGGCCCTTCCCGTTCTCCAAGGGATTCTAATCGTCGTTTTCCTCGTCAGTGTGCGTGTGATGATGAGGTTGCTCCACGACGGCCGCAAACCCAAATCTACGTTTGCACTCATTAATAACTCCGGGAATTTGGGGACGACGGAGACAGTTCTCGTCATCGGTCTCAACAGCATCACGGAACTTTTTTTGAAGTCGGTCACCGAGCTTGCCGAAAATCGCATCAAGGTTGCTGGGCTTTTGGGAAGTACCGATCGCCACTCTGGGCGAATTTTGCGCCAGTATGAGATCTTGGGAACAGCCGATCAGCTCGAGAATGTCCTCAGTGATCTCGAGGTGCACGGTGTGTTCGTTAATCGCATTGTTGTCCCCCCGGCGTTCGACAAGTTGTCGCTACCGGCTCATGACGCTCTGCTGCGCGTTGAGCGCGCCACCAATATTCGCGTTGATTTCTTTGCCGAGCGTATCGGATTCCACGAGCAACGAGACAAGGAGCCGATCATACCAACTGCACATAAGCGCATGGCAGACGATGGAAATTTGCTATCGATTTTCGTCGATCTTGTGCCGGCTATACGCTGTCCTTATTGGCGGATCAAACGCGCACTCGATTTAATTGGCGCAGCATGTCTCATTGTTTTGTTGGCCCCTCTCATGGGGCTGGTGGCCGTCGTTGTTGCGATTGATGTCGGGCTTCCAGCAATTTTCTGGCAGCAGCGCCCTGGTTTGCTCGGGCGGTCGCTCAAGCTTCTGAAGTTCCGCAGCATGGCCGGTGCACATGATGAATATGGGCGCCGCGTGAAAGATGAACTGCGGTCGTCGGCGGTCGGGCGTTTCTTGCGGCGTTCTCGATTGGATGAGCTCCCACAGCTCTTCAATATTCTATTCGGCGACATGTCGTTTGTCGGTCCGAGGCCATTACTTCCCGTGGATCAAAGTCGGGAGCACAATTATCGCCTGTTCGCCAGACCGGGCCTAACAGGATGGGCGCAGGTCAACGGCGACCGGAACATCTCGGCAGAGGACAAGAGCGCGCTTGATGTCTGGTACATAAAAAACGCGAGCCTGGAACTCGACATCAAAATATCCTGGCTGACTTTTGCAACGATCATGGGCGGCGAGCGGCCAAATGAGAGCGCTGTCCGTCAAGCGCGTCAGGAATTGGGCATTGAGAGACCAACCGAAGCCCTAGATTTTGAAACGCATGTTGCGCATTCCGGTCGCGCAGTCGCTTGAGGCGTGCCCCTCGTTATAAGATTTGAAGCAAACAAAGACTGGGCGCGAATGTCGACTCGCACTGGCTTGGCGGCCTTGTGCTGAGCGATGCACGGTCGTGCCTGGAGGTTGATTAAGGCTTTGCACCCAGGTTCTTTACTTCGCGCACCGATCCGTGTTGCAAAAGATTGCCAAGGGATAGTTATCTTGGATGATAGTTATCTTGGATGATAGTCATCTTGGATGGCAGCGTTCGTTGCGTCTTGCGTGCCGCGCTCAGCACGCATCCTTGAGTGAGACCGCTATTTGCCCCGAGTGCCCATGATCGTTCCTGTCATCCTGTCTGGCGGCTCCGGCACGCGGCTATGGCCGCTCTCGCGGGCGATGTATCCCAAGCAGTTCATCCGCTTTTTTAACGAGCAAGGCGCCAGCCTTCTTGGGGCCACGCTGAAGCGGGCCTGCCTCGGCGAGAACTTTGCCGCACCGATTATCATGTGCAACAACGATCATCGCTTCCTTGTCAGCGAGGAAGTCGCGCGCTCCGGTCTTGAGGCGCAGGCGATCATCTTAGAGCCGATCGCGCGCAATACAGCGCCTGCCATTGCGGTGGCCGCACTTGCCGCTCTGCGCTCAGATGAGGATGCTATTCTGGCGGTGATGCCGTCCGATCACATCGTAGGCGACACACCGCGCTTCATTGAGAGCATCCAACGCGCAGCCGATATTGCTGCCACGGGCAAGCTCGTTCTGTTCGGGATCACACCAAGTGGGGCCCATACCGGCTATGGCTACATCCGCCAGGGCGCGCCACTTGAAGGTGCAAGCGGCGGCTTTGCGATCGAAGCCTTTTTTGAGAAGCCCGATTTGGCAACGGCAGAGGCTTACGTTGTTTCTCGGACTTATTATTGGAACAGCGGCATTTTCGTTCTGCACGCCCGCACCTTTCTTGATGAGCTTGAGCGTCTTGAACCACGCATCCTTAAAGCGGCCCGCGAAGCGTTCGCCAAAGCGAGAGAAGACTTGGGCTTTTTGCGCCTTGAGCGCACCGCCTTTGCGAGCGCACCCAACATTTCCATCGATTACGCGGTGATGGAAAAGACCAACGCCACCGCCATGCTCCCCCTTGATGTGGGATGGAGCGACCTGGGCTCCTGGTCATCCCTGTGGGAGGTTGCACCCCACGATGAGGACGGCAACGCGATCCAAGGCGACGTCCTCCTAACAGATACCAGCGACTGTTATGTGCACAGCGAACGCTCTCTCGTATCAACGATCGGGGTCAAAGGTCTTGTCATTGTCGATACGCCGGACGCGCTTCTCGTTGCCGCCAATGACCGGGCGCAAGAGGTCTCGGGCATTGTGTCCCGGCTGAAGAAGTTAAACCGTACCGAGCATGAACAGCACCTCAGGAATCGCCGCCCTTGGGGTTACTTCGAGACGCTCAGCGTCGGGCCGGGATTCCAAGTCAAGCTCCTGCACGTCAATCCTGGCGGTAAGCTCTCCATGCAAATGCACCACCACCGTTCAGAGCACTGGGTTGTGGTGCAGGGGACCGCCAAGGTGACGATCGGGGATGTTGAAAGTCTCGTTCATGAAAACGAAAGTGCTTACATCACCGCGACCCAATGGCACCGGCTTGAGAACCCTGGCAAGGTACCCCTTGAGATCATCGAGGTGCAGATTGGTACCTATCTCGGCGAAGACGACATTATCCGGGCAGGTGACGTCTACCATCGCGCACCCGATGAAACGAAGTAGCTTCTTGTCCTGTCTCTAAGTAATGGTGCTGGCAGATCTCGCCGGTCTGACCGCCGCCGTGATGTACATTTTCTGCTTTGTTGTTCGTGGGTCGGTATGCGTCGGCCTGTGTCCTCGCACCAAGCGCGAAATGCCAAAATGCTCCACCCCGCCAGTGTCTCAAATAGTCCGATTTCGTCCGCTCGAGACCGAATTCAATTTTGGGATAAAATGCGGGGTGTGAGCACAGGATGTTTCACATTGTTGCTTTAAAACAATAAGTTAACTCTTGTGATTGGCGGAGAGGGTGTCCGCCAACAATGAGTCCGCCCCCATCCGACGCTATCTAATAAGTACATTGAATTCCGTTTGTTGGTCGGAATCTGCGTCCGACTTGGTTCGCCTTCATCCGGCCACATCCCACATAAAATGTGGGTGGGAATGTGGGGTTAAAAGATGAAGCGCAAGGGACACCACCCAAACCGTGTGCTCACGACGGTGAAAGTCAAATCGCTCAAGGAACCCGGACGCTACGCAGACGGCAGTGGCCTCTACCTCATAGTGGAGCCGAGCGGAGCCAAACGCTGGATGCTGCGGGTCATGGCCCAAGGACGCCGTCGCGATATCGGGTTGGGTGGTGTCCAGTTCGTGTCGCTCGCTGAAGCTCGTGAGAAGGCGATCAACCTAACGAAGATCGCTAAGGCGGGTGGTGATCCGGTTACCGAGAGGAAGGCCAAAGCTGGAGTGCCAACATTCGCCGAGGCAGCACGCTCGGTTCACGCCGAACATGCAGCGGCATGGCGGAATGAGAAGCACACGGATCAATGGATCAACACCCTGGTCACGTATGTCTTCCCGACCCTCGGTGAGCGAAGAGTAGACCAGATCGATACGCCCGACGTGCTCAAGGTTCTTTCACCGATTTGGCTGAAGAAACCTGAGACGGCGAGGCGCGTGAAGCAGCGGATCGGAACCGTCCTTGATTGGGCTAAGGCGGCTGGGTTCCGGTCCGGCGACAATATCGTGCACGGCGTCTCAAAGGGGCTTCCAAGACAGCCCGAGCGAAGGAGGCACCACGCGACACTGCCATACGCCGAAGTGCCCGCATTTGTCCGAACGTTGAGAGCGAGCGATAGCAACGAGCCGACGAAGCTAGCGTTTGAGTTCCTCATCCTAACGGCCGCGCGCACGAACGAGGTGCTTCAAGCGCTCTGGAGCGAAGTCGAGGACGGTGTTTGGACGATACCTGCCGAGCGAATGAAAGCGAGACGTGAGCACCGAGTCCCCCTCTCCCCTCGATGTCTTGCAATTCTTCGGCGCGCCACACAGCTTTCGGATGGGGGTGAGTACGTGTTTTGTGGTCGCTCAGCGGAAAAAACGTTGTCAAATATGGCGCTTCTGATGGTTTTGCGACGGATGGACCTAGATGTGACGGTCCATGGGTTTCGTTCAGCATTCAGGGATTGGGCAGCTGAGTGCACAAACTTTACCCGCGAGGTGTGCGAGATGGCGCTGGCTCACACGATCAAAGACAAAGCCGAGGCAGCCTACCGTCGCGGCGATCTTCTGGAGAAGCGCCGGGAATTGATGGCAGCGTGGGTGTCAACGGCGGAGTAAAAACCGGCCACCGTGGCGGAGTAACATTAGGCCAGCTGATGTAGGGGCGGTTGAAGCAGGAAGGCCCCTTTAGCTAAAGGGGCCTTCTTGTTTTCGGCGGTTGGTGTGGTGCTGTCAGGTT
>JAAERO010000378.1 GCA_024230315.1 Hyphomicrobium sp. | reverse complement strand
CCCGCCTCGATACGCCGCCTTCCTCAAACCGTCATCACCCAAGTTCCAACATAGCTCCAGCCGCATAGGCCGCTCCTCAATGATCCGGTGAGGACGAAAGATGGGGGTCGGTGCCTAAGCCGCTCCGATCGCCGAAGTGTGTCAACGGCGGAGTAAAAACCGGCCACCGTGGCGGAGTAACTATGACTTAATCTGACATTTAGGACTTTTGGGGATTGTTGATTCCGTTGCGGTTGTCGGCAAGACGGATTTTCATGCCGTCCCGTCCGACGTGCAATAGACCGCTCCAATTCTTGCGGACTTCACGCTCCCAATCTTGCAGACCAAATTCAGGATCGTCGGCAGGCACAAGATGATGAAGAGCAAGCGATCCGACCCGGGCTGCCGAGGCGATTTGCCCAACGTCTTCAGCCAGAGTGTGGTTCTCAGTCAGGTGCTTGCGCAGCTTATCGCCTAATCCGGTCCTGGCAATGATGCGCTCAATGCCCGCGCTCAGCAGTGCTTCGTGCACGAGCAGGTCCGCACAAGCTGCGAACTTAGTGAAACCATCGAACGGCGCGGTGTCGCCTGAAAAGACCAGTTTTATGGTGTCCGTCTCAAAGCAAACAGCGTAACTCTCGGTGATGGGTGGATGGTGATTGGGCAACGCTGAGACGTGCAAACCGTCACGGTCAAATATTGCCCCCGGTTCGATCACTTCAAATGACACAAGATCGGCAAGCTCTGGAAGTCCCTCGTTGGCACGCCGCAGATCGATATCGAAGCGCATGGATTCGTAGAATGCGCGCCAGTAGCTTTTGAGGCCCGATGGGCCATAGACCATGATCGGTTGGCGCGCCCCCCCTGTCCAGGCTGTATGGATGAGTGGACCAAGTTCCAAATAGTGATCCGAATGCAGATGCGTGATGATGATCGTGTCCAGGTCCTCGAGACGAACCTCTTGAGCCATAAGCCCTCGGGTCACACCAAGCCCGCAGTCAAGAATGATTGTGCGACCAGCGATATTAACCAGGCTTGAGGTGGGCATCGACCCACCTGGAACAATCGACGGACCTCCTTTGACGCCCAGCAACACGACACTATCGCTTTCCAAGGTCTGTGCTTCCCTTCATGGCTTGGCTGGCCCGACAAAACGGATGCATGCTCCTATTGGGCCGTGTCGCAAATGAGGGCCCCTCAAGGTTTGTGCGCTCAAACACGCTAACTCGGACAAACGGAGACCGTGCAGCTCAAACCGCCTTGTAGCCTTTGCTGAGCTTGGCCTTGAGATGCTTGGCCATGGCCGCAGCGGCTTGGTGCTCGCAGGCGAAGTCACCTGTGACGAGCCGGCCGGCTGAGCCGATCCGACCCCATTCCCGGAGCAGCGACCATTGCCCGAAGAGGTTGGGCTGCACGCTCATCGCGTAGAAGCGGGCCATGTTGCGGTCAGGATTGATGCGGCGCAGATGCATGGTGCTCATCATGGTTTGAGCCGCGAAATCGTAGCAAAACTCACGTTGTAAGAACGGGCAATGTCCATGAGCGTCTCGCCCGCGGTACGACGTGACAGCGCCTCGCGCTTTTGTTGCGGTGTCAGCTTGGGCTTGCGCCCCAGCTTAACCCCGCGCGCCTTGGCCCGCTGGCGCCCCTCCGCCGTGCGTGTGCGGATCAGATCGCGCTCAACATCGGCCAAGCCACCCAACACCGCGATCATCAGGCGGCCGGTTGACGTTGCGGTATCGGCCCAGGGCTCGGCCAGTGAGCAAAACTGCGCCTTGCGATCGACGATCGACTTCACGATGGCAAACAAGTCGAAGGTAGAGCGGGCCAGCCGGTCGATGCGCGTGACCACGACGGCGTCGCCGGCCTGGAGCCTGCGCAGCAGCTTGTTGAGTTCGCGCCGGTCAGCACGAGCGCCGCTCACCTTCTCGCGAAAGATGCGTTGGCAGCCGGTGGCCTTGAGCCCTTCGAGTTGGGCCTCAAGCGTCTGGCCGATGGTTGAGACGCGGGCATAGCCGTAGGTCGTTGGCACCGCTGAATTTCCCCCATATATTATGCAAAGGCTAACGTATTGAAAGCGAAGGGACAAGGCTTGTTTGCAAAATTTGTGATTTATGCAAAGGGTGCCGTGCTGCCTCATACAGCTCTCAAAACCGCGTCATGAGAAATTCTCTCCCCTATCTCTCCAACTTCCGCCCGTCCTGAGGCAAATACGGGGCTTCTAGGGGGCATT
>JAAERO010000377.1 GCA_024230315.1 Hyphomicrobium sp. | reverse complement strand
TTTCACTTGGACGCACTTGAGCCGTTCCAAGTGAAACGTGAATCAGTCTCTACACTTTTGATTTAGAGCAAGAATCACGTTATTGTTGGAGACCTCCCGGGCGAAGGCTTATGCGATTCCATCAAGAACAATCTTGCTCTAGCAGCGCCGAGTTACAGCAGAGTTTACATGGGAACGGCTTGGCGCACAGCGTCTTCGAGACCGGCCCAAGGCCATGGTTTACTTGCACCCCCAAAGTACGCAAGGGGATGGCAGCGTTGACTGCCGCGCCAGCGCCAAAGTTTAAAGACCAGATACCGCCCATGAACAACCCCTTGCGACCCCTCGCCCTTGCGTTGATTTGCATCGACCCTGCCGGCGTCGCGACAGCGTGGGAGGGCGACGAAGTGACCATCGTCCTCGTCGGCGATGTCGGCCTTAATCGCAACAGTCAGAGGGTCGAGCCGCGCGGCGTGCGCAAATTCGGCTTCCAGACCTGGGCCAATACGACCGAGCTGATCGCCAAGGACATCAACGGCGATCTCAACTTCCTCAACGTGGAAACGGTCATTACCGACCGCAACGATCTGCGCCGCGACACCAAGGGGCAGCGCGGGCCGTTTAACTTCCGTACCCACCCGGCGGGTCTGCGCCACCTCGTTGCAAGCGGCTTCAATCTGCTCTCGCTCGCCAACAATCATTCGATGGACTATGGGGTCGCGGGACTAAAGGAGACGCTCAAGCACGTGGGCGCGCTCGAAAACGAAAACCTGGCGGTGGCGACCGGCATCGGCATGAATCGGGACGAGGCCAGCCGGCCGCAGAGGGTCAATGTCAAGAATTCCGATATCGCGTTTGCCGCCATCGGCATCGTCACCAACAACTTGGAACGTCATCGCGCTGGCGCGGCCAAGCCGGGTCAGATTGCTTACCGGTTCGACGATGACTTCGCAGAAATTCGCAAAAGGCTGAGCGCAACGCCGAGCGACTATCGGATTCTCTCCATCCACTACGGCATCGAAGGCCAGGTGCGCACGGACGCACGGCAGTTCTCCGATTGGCGCCGCAAGACCGCCCAGAGCGACGGGATCGATCTCATTGTCGGGCATCACGCGCACGTCGTGCGCGGCGTGGAACTCGCCGGCAACTCACTGATTTTTTATGGGCTGGGGAATTTTCTGCACCACGGCACCGCCAACATGACGCGCAAAGGCATTTGCCGTGATTACGGTCTGATGGCTCGCGTGCACTTACGCAAGGCTTCGGACGGCCGTCTGGTTCTTCGAGCGGTGGAGGCAATTGCCATCACCGATACGCACTATCGGCCTCGGCGGCTGACTGGCCGAAAGGGCACGGCGCGTATTCACGTGCTCAACTATTTGGCAGGTGCTCTCGATAGCGCCAAGGACGGTACGCAGGGCATACGCTTTACACCTCAGGGCGATGGCAGTGGTCTTTACTGCCTGCCGGGCGCGAAAAAGGAGGGCGGCCGGATCGGTGCACTCTGCCAGCGCTATGCGCCAGCCCCACCGCTCCCGTCATCACTGCGCGGAGCGATTGCGGCCTCGTGCCGACGGTGATTAACGGCGAGCCGAACGACGTGACGTTTCTCTCTTGGAGACTTCGCCAGAGGACACCAGAGCCCTCACGCAGCGCTTTGACAGCCGATGGCCGTTGGCGCGCATGCACCTTCTGACACCCTTGCTGCCAACGGGATGCTGGCTGCAGTAGGAGAGGTAGTCACCGGCGCAGTTGGCCCGCACGCTGGCGCTGACGGCGCCGGCCTGGGCGGTGGTCAGAGCGATCGTGCCCCCTGCGAGAGCGGCGATCAGACCGCTGCGGGACAGACCCTTGGTTAACGTCGCGATCATCGTCTTCAATCCTTTTCGGGTTTGCCAATTGCTTTGTGACCACAGGCTTACCTATGGGACGCAACTCCGCAGTTCCGTGAGGAACGTGGCGACACCGACGCAAACGGCACTGGGCGAAAAACCCCGGATTGCCGGGATCCTTGGCACTTCGTGACGAAGAGGATTGCGCCGTTAAGGTAACCGCCAGGTAAAGACGGTTACGAAAACTGAAAGGATTTGAGGTCGAAGGGGAGAAAGTGTGCAGTGCGGGATGATGGGCGGAGGTCGTTGCAGCGACCGCCAGCGATCGCCTCGCGGCGCTTGATGCCCGAGGGGATGAAACGGGGAGCGGGGCGGGTCGGGCCCTTTTCTTTGGTCGATATGGATGCAGCCTTCGCCGCCCCACGCAGCGCAAGGGCTTGTCCGCCGCCATTCCCCAGATTGCATCCGGCACCCGGGCGTCACCACCATTTTCGCGTCATGACGAAGTCATGCTTCGCATGGAGCGGCGAGCTTACGGCTCCTGACGTGATTGCGTCGTCCCATTCCGTACAGTCCGCCAGCGCACGTCTACACGCCTGAGCGTTTGGAATGGGCGGCGCACGTTTAAGGGCGTGGGGAGGAGAGGGGATAAGTTGGATGTGGTGGCGGGAGTGTAGACGGCGGCGCAATACTGGGCCAGTGGAGCGGTGGCTTATTGCAGCTGCGTGGCGGTTTAAAAGCCGGCCACTGGCTAGGCTGATCTTTTCCGAATCGGGAATGGTTAGCGGGGATGTATACCGTGGAGACGTATGCGGCGGTTCGTCATTTTGTATTCGTTGAGGGCCGTTCCAGGCGGGAAGCCGCTCGTGTTTTCGGGGTGAGCCGGGACACGATCGA
>JAAERO010000376.1 GCA_024230315.1 Hyphomicrobium sp. | reverse complement strand
CAAACACGCAACGAAACGATCAAGGAGCCATCGCCATTGGCTAAACCTCGACCAACAAGCGAAGCTCGGCTCAACGTGACGTGTTGGCCGAGGCAAAATTGGGCGCACTGAACGAAAATGACGGACTACTTGGGGAATGTCAGCTTAAGTGATTCCATCAAGAACTATCGTGCTCTAAGCGTCCCTCCCTGGCTCAGCGGCTCAGCGGCTCAGCCGCACACCTCCATTCGGCTCCCAGAAATACCCTTTCGCATTGCGAAAGGGCTGCGCGCCACGGCCGCACCGGCTTGTCATAGGCCGCGCCATGCGGCACAAGCGGCGGAGCAGCGTCTAAGGCGCCGATAATGACCGTGATCGCCAGGGGAGCAAACCGACTCATGAAGAAACGCCTTCTCATCAGCCGCCGTCTGCCGGAGGCCGTCGAAAAACGCGCCAACGCCGCCTACGACGTCTTCCAGAACGCCGACGATCACCAGATGACCACGGGCGAAATCGTCGAGAAGGCGAAAGACGTCGATGCGCTTCTGATCACCATCACCGACAAGATGCGCAAAGAGGCGATCGATGCCCTGCCCGAGCACATCAAGATCCTCTCCACCTTTTCGATTGGCTTCGATCACGTTGATCTCGACGCGGCGAAGGCGCGAGGGATCAAGGTCGGCAACGCGCCGCATGGCGTGACTGTGGCCACCGCTGAGATCGCCATGTTGCTTATTTTGGGGAGCGCGCGGCGTGCGTCCGAGGGTGAACGCATGATACGCGCGCGCGCTTGGCCCGGCTGGGCACCTTTGCAACTCGTTGGCCGCCGGCTCGACGGCAAGAAGCTTGGCATCTACGGTTTCGGTAAGATCGGTCAGGCCTTGGCGCAGCGTGCGCGGGGCTTTGACATGGAAATTCACTACTACGACATCGTGCGCCAGCCGCCCGAGAAGGAGCACGGCGCCATATTCCATGACAGCCTGGACAGTCTGTTGGCGATCTCGGAGTTCTTCTCGATCAACGCGCCGTTGACGCCAGAGACGCGCTACTTCTTCAATACGGAGACGATCGAGAAACTGCCGCAAGGGGCCATCGTGGTGAACTCGGCACGCGGTGATCTCGTCAAGGACGAGGACCTGATCGCGGCCTTGAAATCGGGACGGCTCGCTTATGCCGGCCTCGACGTGTATGCTGGCGAGCCCAAGATCAACGAGGGCTACTACGATCTGCCCAACACGTTTCTTTTCCCGCATCTTGGGAGCGCTGCAATCGAGGCGCGCAACCAGATGGGCTTTGAGGCGCTCGACAACGTGGATGCAGCCTTCGCGGGTAAGGATATGCCCTTCAAGCTGACGTGAGTTAGGGAGCGTCTGGAATAAGCAAGGGGCCCGGAATGAATGCCGGGACCCTTCTGATTTCTAATGATGCTGGTGCATGTCCTCGCCGGACTTTTTTGCTCCAGGTTTTTTCTCGACCTCGACCTGGACCTCGACATCGCCTTGTTTGGCGAACACCAGAGTCATCGAAAACTCTTCGCCCTCTTTCAGCGGCTTGCGAAGCCCCATCAGCATCACGTGCAGGCCGAGCGGTTTGAGCTCGACTGTACCGTCGGGTGGCAGCTCGATTCCATCCTTTACCGGCACCATGCGCATGATCTCGCCGTCCATGCGGCTCTCGTGCAGCGCGACGTGCTCGGCGGCATCGGACTTTACGGCGAGCAGCGTGTCAGCTGAAGCGCCGCTATTCGAAAGCGTCATGTAGGCCGCGGAGTTTTTGGAGCTGCCAATCGTTGGGCGCGCCCAAGGACGATCGATCTTAATGGGACCGGCCTCATACTCGTTTGCAGAGGCGGAGCCCAAACAGATTATCGCCGCGGCGGCGGCACACATCGCGGCGGCAAGCCTGTGCATGTTTCTCATTTGCAGTTGTTCTCCCTACGAGCAAGATCGTTCTTGATGAAATCGCTCGCCAAGCCAGAGAGGTTTCCGCCAAGAACGTGAATCTTGCTCTCAATAAAAAGTATAGAGACTGATTCACGTTTCACCTAGAACGGCTCAAGCGTTTCCAAGTGAAACGATCAGACTCTAGAAGGCTTTTTGCCAGCCAACGATGACATTCCAGTCGGTTTCCAACTGAGGACCGTTGAGATTACGATAAAGGGGGACACCGACCTCGAATGCAAAGCGATGCCCGCGAATGATCCCCGCCTGACCGACCATGTTCGCGCCGAAATAGGCAAAAAGCTGCTCGCCACCGTAAAAGTCAGGGTTGGCCGTTTGTACCGGCCCCACAATGTTGGGATCGATGCCGCTGATGGTGTCTTGCGTCGAGCCGTCGAGGCGCACCGAGGTCGAGATCCAACTGTCCCACTCATAGACGAGCCAGCCGGTCAAACCATAGAGGTCGCCCCAGGCATAGCCCTTCTCGTTTTCGCCCTCCAGGCGGATCTCCGAGCGGAATTGTGCCCCCCAGGAAAAATCGCCCGCACGGCCTGTGTAGGTCAGCCCGGGCAGCAAATCGAACGTGCCTGTGCCGAGCTGCATGGCGTATGGGAGGCGCACGTTGGGCGTATTGGGGGGCATCGCGGGGGTCAAGATAGTGTCGCGCTCGGTGATGCTGCCGGTCGGCAAGCTCAGGCCGAAGTTGAGATGGACGTGGTGGATGCTGTCCTTATAGAGCCGGTAGAGCGCTGTGATCCTGGTATCGGCGAAGCCCTCCGATTCTGTTGTGAAGTAACCATTTACAACATCTGGATTCATGCCGCTGAACGTGACGTGGCGCATCTTCTTATCGACGTAGTTGGCCATGGCCATGATGGTGAGGTCGTTGGTCGGCGCATACATGGCGCCCAGCATGTGCATGTCCATGGTCATCCACAGCGGGACGATGCGTAGCGTCGCAGGTTGGCCCGTCATTCCTGCAAATCGGTTTGGCACAGTGCTCACAATCGTCTGCGGCGACACATTCCTTGTGCCAATGCGGCTGCCGTCCATATCCATGTGCATGTAGCGGTAGGAGAACATCCACTCGCCCTTCTTGTGCACGTGGTCACCCATGATGCCGATAGGTGCGTGGCCGTCAGCGCGGATAGGTCCGCTGTGCCCTCCAGATACGGAGAACCCGGCACCGGGCAGCAGGGGCGCGTCATCGGCGAGTGCCGGTGCAAGGGGAGTCATCGTCATGGCAATGGTTGCAAGAGAATAGAGCACGTTCTTCGTGCGAGATGCGGTCGTCATCTAAGAACTCCAGGTCGGATCCGGTGGAAGATCGTCGCGAAGCGCTAAGGTCGTTGCCTCAGAACGCAAACGCGGCCAGTCGGACTCTCACGCGTTAGGACTTGGACGGGGGGGGTCGCGTCCCCGGACGACAAATGGCCTGCGCCCAATGACGAGCGCTAAGCGATGCTCCGTTGCGGCAATGGGCGCGGCAAACGGAATGGAAAGGCGCGCCACATCGGGCGCCAAAGCAAGCTGTGCGCCAGAGAGGGCCGAGCAGACGGAGCAGTCCTGGTTGGTCGCTGGACGTTTCGGTCCGACGGGTTGGCCGTTCTCATCGAGCTGCACGACCCACATGCCCGACGCGGTGCAAAGAACTACCTGGGTTGGGAAATCACCGGCGGGCGCAACACCGGCAAAAGCAGGGGGCACGTGCAAAACCGCGATGACGAGCCTGATCGCCAGGCACGCCAACGCTGTCAAGGCCCAATATCGATGTCGAAGCCGACGTCGCAAGGTCGATCCCCCAACGATCCCGAGCGAATGCTAGACAGCTTTCGGACCGAGAAATAGTGCAACGGTGTCACACGAAGCCACTCATACCTCTCCGCTTTAGTCCGGCCACATAAGAATGCTCTATGGATATCAATGAGATATCCAAATGGCAGAGACGCATCACGAGGCGCTATGGCGCGGTTTCCCCAAGACGTTGATTGAGTTTGAGGAACGGTT
>JAAERO010000375.1 GCA_024230315.1 Hyphomicrobium sp. | reverse complement strand
CCATTTTTTCGGATCCCGATCCTTGAGATCGGACTTGGACTGTGAAGTCCAGGCGGTCTTAAAATCATCGATGTCATATCCTGCCTTCAAAAGTACATCGATCGCCCGCCGTGATTTTGGGGTCCATTTTGCGGGGTGTATTTTCTTGACTCCGGCGCTTTTGAGCACGCCCGCCCTGAATTCTCCGATCCAATCGCAGATCTGCTCTACCTGCTCTGATGTCTTACTGGACTTTTCCCCCTTGCTTTTAAGGGCGGTCAGTTCGTCCGCGTAGGCCTTGCCCTCATCGGTGAGCTTGTAGGACTTCCGCGCCTTTTCCCTTTTTGGCGGCTTGCGGATTTCGGGATCCTCGGGGGCCGGCTTGTTTTCGGAGGCTGCCTCGCTGGCTTCGCCAGACTCGGAGACCCCCCCCAAACCCCCCCCACGAATTGACCCTTTTTCGGGCATAATTTGAGCGGTTACGGCCTTTTCAGGCTCGGATTTGAGCGGGATCGGCTCGGAAGTTTTGGGTTTAGAGCTCACAAAAAAGCTCGACTTAGTGGGCTCGCTTACACTTTTACGGCTAACCTTTTCGGGCTCGATGCATTGCCGGATCAAATCAAGATCCATTTTTTGCACTTCCGACATGATCGCGACGCTGAACGAGTCGCCACTCTCGCGATATCGGATCAAATTTTCGGCTTCCAGAACGGCCAAAACTGCGACGATATTATCCCCGCTAATCAGGGCGGTGAAGTTCATCTTTCCGGGTACGTCCATCGCCTCAAATTTTAGCGTGGGCCCCGTGGCGCGATTTTGAATCCAGGCCATGAGCCCGATCGCCACTAGGGGAAGATTATCAGGGTAGATTGTTTTTGCGACCATCGCCGCCACACTACCCGCTCGAGGCTTATCCGTCAAATCGCCGCCAAACATCACGCCACCGCCTTTTCGAGCAGCTTTTGGAGCTCGATACACTTCACCCCGATCGCCGTCATGAGCTCGGCCTGCATCGATTCGATGGCCCGGCGGTTCTCGAGGCACTCCCGCAATTTTTCGACGATCGCACGCACGCCATCGTCGCTCGTGGCTTCCGTAGCGCGGCGGATCAAGGCGGGTTCATCATTTTGGAAGCACTGCCAAAACTTGCCGCGTTCCTCGGTGGTGAGGCTAGTGATGAAAGATGAAAATTCGCGTGCGAGCGGTGATGTTTTGGGGGCTGAATCCATGTGGGGTGCTTCCTTTTTTTCTGACTTGGTTTCGCTCTTATTTTCGTTTTTCTCGCGCTTGCGGGCGTTCTCCGCCATGTTCGCGGCAATGACAGGGCCAAACTTTTCCGCGAGATCGTAGAGGCGGGCGCTTCGCTGTAGATCTTCCTCATGCTCCCGTTGAGAATCGCGATCTTGCATTTTCACTTTTTCCACTTCGACGGCGTGCTGCACTACACGCTCAGCCATGCCGATATTCGCTTCGCTCATCTTCACCATTTGCTCTGAATACTTGGCAAAATTCGCCGCTTGATCTGCGACTGCTTGGTGGGCCTTGATGGCTTGGCGGCCAAAAGCATCAAATGTATCGGCCAGAACGCGCCAATATTCCGAGCCGGGGCCCTGGGGATCGGTTGTGTCCTGGACTAACAACCCGCCATCTTGATCCGCGCCCACTGACAGGGAGTGAAAGCGGGAGCCGGGCTGGTTGCTCCTGGGGTCAACTACGCTGGCCCGAACGCGGTAATGCTTGGCGGGCCTGTCGCTTTCGCTGTGCTTGCGGACGTGCTCCACAAGGCGAGCGGCGATATCGTCAACCGAGCTCGTAACCTTGCCATCCTTGGCTTTGGATGGCCGGATACGCTGTTTCAGTGTGGTCCAGGCGCCGCGACCGTAGATGTCAACCTGGATGACCCACTGGTTCGAGTGCTCAAGATGCCGCGAGACAAACGCTAGGAATTCGTCCGGTATCTCATCGCTGATTATTTCCTCGGCTTCGATGGCATCATCATCAAGAATTTTGGCGGTCTCGGCGTCAATTTTCGGTTCTTCACTTGTTGGATCGTCCATTTTGGGGGTCTTCACATGGTGGATAATACAATTTTCCTATTTGATTGGTAGGCTTGATTACACTTTTTGAGATCTGCAAGATATCCGGGCCCGGCACTTTCACAGCGCGGGCAGGAGATATCAAAAATGGCAGAATCCAAAACCGCGCTCGCAAAAGAAAACAAGCGCATGAGGGCAAAGGAGCTCGGTCGCAAGGCCGGAGAGAAGATCCAAAAGGGCCAGCTGACCCGCGTCGGCCTCGCCGGTGCTACCGCCGGAGGGCTTGGCTATGCCCAGGGCAAGGGGTCGATCCCTGCCGAAGTCGCTGGCGTCGATACCGATCTTGCGATCGGCGGAGTCGCTCTTGTGGGCGCGCTTATGGCCAAAAAGGCCGGGGCTCGCGATGCCATGGAAGGCATCGCCATGGGCGCCCTGCTGCCCTACCTCGCCGAATATGGCAAGGCCAAGGGCCAGGGCGGCTGATTGATTTTCGGGCCCTGGATAGGCCAGGGCCCATACCAAGGAAGGAAGGTCCACCATGGACCCCAAAAACCTCGTAAAGAAATTTCAGGAAACCGCCGCCGGAACCGACATGGATTTCAGCGTTGGATCACGCTTTGGCGTGGGGGCCAGGAGCCCCAACAGATGGTTCAATAACGCGGTCAACCCATCAGTCGGCCGGCGCGTCAGCGTGGGCCAAAGGGCTGCACCTTCGCAGCTTCCCGATTCCGCCGCTCAGAGCGGCGGCGATCCAGTTTCCCCATACGGCGGGAATTGCCTTGCCGGCATGAGCGGGTGCGAATATGACCCCGCCGAATTTTGCGGCTGGTCAATCCTCCCGTTCAGCACGCTCAAGGTTCAGGGAACTACGCCTAACGTTGATCAGGGCCCGGTCGCCAGTGGAACCACTCGCATTATCCGGATTACATCGGAGCGTGCTTGTCAATTCCGCGTTCGTGGCCTTTGGATGCGCGGCGTTGAGGCCAGCACTGCTGGTATTGCCGATCCAAATGTGAGCCAGCAAATCGCAACGGCGGCAACCATTGGCGCGACGGTGCTCCCTGTGGCGCTGAGCAACGTCACGATCAATAACGTTCCGCGCGTAATTGAGATCGGCGATGCCCAGGCAAACGCGCGGGTCTTCACGCCCACCGATCTGTTTGATGGGACCTTTTGGGTCTTGCCCGTCGATTGGGGTGTGCTTAGCCCGATCAACAACACCGCCCGGCCGCTTGAACTTTCGTTCAACAACTTTGGCGCGGGCCCCGAAGCCCACGTTTTCGGCGTCCTATTCGGCGATGTCATCGGCAATGCTTCCGGCACGCCCGCCGGCTTGAGCTACTAGCTCACACGCCCGGCCGTTCCTATGGGGGGCGCGGCCGGGCTATTTTTACCAAAAGGAGCACGATCGACACATGTCCCGCTGGTTGAAAACTGGATACCATACGCAGTGGATCGGCGCGGGCAATTCCTTTTCGACTCTATTCCAGGTCGATGATAATCCCCGCAAATGGCAGGACGTAGGGAATTTCCTTGAGTCGATGCCACTGGACCGCGATCCCACGGATGAAGGGATTCCGTACCCCGTCACAGTATGGTGGAACATCGAGATCTGGGCTTATACGATCTTTTTTGACGCTGGCACCGCGCCGCCGCCCGCTCAATCCGTATCGTACAACGGCCCGCAATATGCATGGTCGGGCCAGGATGATCCCGCCGCGCAGCCTGGATTCGGCCCCGCGAACGCTGTCCGAACTTCACCACTCCGATTCCGGCTTCGATATCAGAACGAAAGCCAGAGAAATCGTTTTGTCGATGTGGACGTCGGCGCCGGGATCAAGCTCGCAGTAAATTCAAATCAGATCGTCGTCGAGGGTCTCGTGCCCGCCGGATCGATCGCAGTGAACGACGGCGGGCCAGAGCAGACCTTTACGCCCGGCCGCGGTGAAACGTGGGGTCAGTCGCTCGTGTGCGGCACTATTAGCAAGCAGGACTCCCCGATCGGCGATAGGTGGGCCACGCTCACGGAACCGCTGCTAGCAGCGCCAGGGGCCGCCGGAACGCTACTCGAGACCGTCAAGATCCCGATGGCCGCGAAGAAAATCACGATCGTTCAGACGGATCCCGGCCCGCCGGGCGTGTTCAACTATTTTTCCGCCGCCGATAGCACCGGACCCCTTGGCCCGGCCGTGGGGTCCATCGCCACCGACCCGGTGACGCGCTCGAGCCTTCGCACGGAAATCCCAGGCAACGCATCATACATCACCCTGGCAAGCCCATTCCCGGGCGGGCTTCGTCGCTTCAATCTTCTGTTCGAACTGGAGTTTTGATCATGGTCGAAAAGGCAGAAATTCCGATCCGATTCGAGGCATTCGAGAATCCAGAACTCATGGCGCAGACGCTCGAGGCCGTGGCCGAAGGCGTCACCAGGATCAATGTGATTTGGGGCGAGGCGGCGGCAAGGCTCGGCGAGGATCCGCCGTGCTGTGTATCTTGCCTGGCCGATGATTACGGCGTTAGCTACGTCGATCCATCGGAGCGCAAGTGCGCCGCCGCCTGTCAACGCCTGGATTGCGCCCCGGTCCTGCTCGAGCATGGGCGGGCAACTTGCTTCGACCTGGCCTGCTATTTTGCGGCCATTTGGCGGCGAGAGGGGAAGGCCTGCAACGTTCAGATCGACCCGGTGATTGACGCCTACGGATACCCTATCCCCGGTGAATACCACGCATATTGCCGATTCGCCGATGGGTCAGCGCGCGATCCATCGGAGGAATTGCGCGACTATATGAAGCACGGCAAAAAGGCCGACTGTGACTGTGTCGATCCGGCGACATTCGAAAAGCTCGAGGTGGGCGGGTGCAGCACGGGCCAGTGCGGAATCCAGGCCATGACGCGGGGCAATGTTCGCACCGCGCCCGCAAACACAGGATGCTCGACCGACCCCGCATCGCCATTTGGCGGGAATTGTTTGGGGTGACGGATGGCGCTTCCACTGATCATCGGCGCGAGCTTAGGGCTCGCCGTGCTCTCAAGCGGGCAAAAAAGGCCGAAGGGAACTCCGCTGGCGAGCCCGACGCCGTATCCGTGGATGAGCCAGAACGTAAACCTCGCGATCAGCCAGGCGATACGAAACGGCTTCGAAAGCCCCGAAGAAATCGCAACGTGGGCGTGCCGCGAGACTTACCCGCTGACACCGCGCGGAAATCCGGCGGTCTGGAATCACCGAACTCGAAGCCAGGGAAGGCACGAAAAAATCTGTTGGATGCGATGCCTCGCACGCGTTCAACACATCCTCGCGAGATCCGCCGATCTCGCCATAAACGGCGAGGATTGACCGTGCCCACGATCATCACAGAATCTTTCACGTTTGACGGTACGGCGGGCCAGGGCCTGTTAGACACCGAAGCATATCTCCCGCCGGACATTGAGGCTTACCGCGTCGTTAGCTTCAGGATCTCGCTGCTATGCGATGCCGCCGCCGGGGCCGATATCCCCACCGAGATCTACTTCTACGATCTGAACCTCATGAAGCGCGTCACACTGATCGCCGCGCCCGTGGTTGTCACCGGGGCCCCGATCGCGTGGGACTTCCCGTGTGACCTAATCAGCCCGCGCAGCACCCGGATCGAGATCGTCGTCAATAATGGGGCGCCACTGCCAGCGGAAGGAACCCTCCTTTGGGACTTCCAAATAACCGCGCCCACAAGAGGGGGAGGATCGACATGATGTGGATCGTGATACTAGGGGCCGCCGCCGTGGCGCTGGCGAGCTCGAGCGACAAGCCCAAAATCAAGGCTACCTACGTTAATCGTGAGGCACTGAAAAAAGCTCTGGAGGATAGGCAATAATGGATCCTTTACTGCTAGCAGGCGGCGCCGCCCTTCTTTTTTTTCTCATGGGGAAAAAAGACGAAGATGATGTAGACGAGATCCCGCCGGATGACGACGACGGCGGAAGCGGCGGCGGAATCACGTTCTCCGATCCAAACGCCACGCCACCCCCTAGCGGCGGCGGAGCAAAAAAGGCGGCCTATCAGGGCGGAATTTCTGGGGGCGATCCGGGCACCGTCCAGCCCGAGGAGCCGGGCATGGGCTTTATCGTCCCTGACGCTGGCCCATCCGGCGGCGAAGTGGATTTGTTGGACTACGATCGATCCGGCGATCAATGGCCCCGGCTTGGCAGCTTCTATCAAATCAAGCAGGGCGACAAGCTAGCCGATATTGCCGAAAAGGCCCTTAAAGATGGTGTCTATCGCGCCTATGGAATCGTAACCGGGGCGGGTGTTCCTCCCGATGGCGCCAAGTACCCCATCGATTCAGACTACGAGGCCGCGGCCGATCTCGTAAAGATGATGGATGACACGCCACTAACCAAGCCCCTATGGCAGCTGATGCTGATGTCGCCATGGAATGACATGGTCTACGGAACATGGGGCATGGGGCCAGGCGGCGTGCGCGGCCCGTGCGGCCGGGGCATCAAACTAGTGCCAAAATACTTTGCCAATCGCAAGCGGATGATGGATGGGTTCAACCCAGTGCGATCCATGCCGGTACTTGATCAAAGTTACCTGCCCGGCGGATCAAAGGAGAATTACAACGCCCAGCCGATCGGAGGTGAGGCTGCCGGGAATAAGTATCCGTATATATGGATCCCTGGGATCGACCTTGCCAGCTTGGTAGATATTACAGGCGCATCCATCGGGATCACAGATCAAAGCAAGTGGGTACTACCCGCCTGGCCCGGCGAGATATACGGACAGATTAACCCGCCGCCGCCTATATTTGACAGGTCATTCGCCATCCCCGAGAGCTATCGGCCGACCATTGAAAAAGAATCGGTGCCCGAGTGGGGATGCGATCAGTGGGCAATTCAAAATTGGATCTGATATGGCGGAGCATGGGACATACGCGCACATCGTGCGGAGCACGGCCGGGCGAACGCCCGCCGATCCGTGTCCCGTGTACTGCACGCGCCAAGATGCTAAGGACTGGCACGCTAGCGCCGAAACTGTAGGCGCCGCCGTTCAGTGGCAGCTAGGCCGGCTCGAGGCATACGCGGCGGAGCGAAGCCAGATCGTCGATCCTCAGATTGACGTTCAAAGCGCCGCCTTTTTCTCCGCTCTTGACGCTACGATCGTTCCTAATGATCGAAGTCTTCCCGATAGTTTCCGGCGGTCGATCGACCAATCGATCACGGTGCTTCGAGCCGGCGCCGAGCTACTCGAGCACATCGAATCGTCGATGCTGCGGGTGGGCATGACGCCGCCCGCAATCCCAGGGTTCCCGCGTGGAGCTCCAAAAAGCCCGATCGCCATACTCCCCACGGCGGCGGCGATCGGCGTTGTGGGCCTGCTTGCGATCGGCGTGTGGATGGCAGTCAGGCCCGAGAAACCCGGCGCAGTGGCGCTAGAAGGCGGCGCGGAATAATGGATCCGATCACACTGACAGGCGTTGGCATCGTTGCCCTGTTTTTCCTCATGGGCGGATCGGATGGTCCTGGCCCCGGTCCTGGCCCCGGTCCTGGCCCCGGTCCTGGTCCCGATCCGGATCCGGGCCTAGACTGCGCCCCTGGCCTAGTCCGCGACACGGATGGGCGCTGCAAGAAGTCCGGCGGGAAAACGAAGCCAGGCCAGAAAACCGACCCAAGCAAGATCAGCAAAAAGCGCCCGGACAAGATCGATCGCGATGATGCGTGGATCGGGCCTGGATGTGTCGAGATCATGTTTGGCCCGGACTGGTTCGACGAGACGATCGTTCCTTTTCTCGGTGTGGCTACCATGTCGGGTTTCGGATTTTATCCGGTCACGAATTCTGCATATTCGATACTGCTGCAACCTGATTTTATCAAAAAGGATGACTTCGAGTCATTCGCAAATTATGGCCCCGCGTTTGTCGTCAATGAAATCCTTGAATCCTATGGGGTGGACTGCGGCGCCGAGCTCATGGAATTTGAAGCTTCGGCAGCCCCGACTTCCGGGGAAATGGAATCATGGGCGACCGCGGATCCTGAACAAAGGGGGGATCATCCGATGGGCGTTTATGTCACCGATCAATTGCCCGCGTTTGTCGCCGGTCTCCCGATCTCAGATGACTCCCAGGACATGATTTTGGCCATCTATGCTGGCCTGCTCGAGTGGGGACACGCGCGATACTATGAAGACAACGGACTTGAGTACACCCCGGTAAGACACGATTATCCAGCCAAGTTCACGCCTAAGGCGAGCAGCTTCCAACTATGAGACTCCCGATCGCCATCATCGCCGCCGTCGCCGGCGCCGCCATTGTGGCGGGCTCGAGCTCCGCTAAGGCGGGCACACTGCCGAGCCGGCTCGAGGGGCTTGATGGCGCCGAAGAAATAGTCGAGATCTCGAATCGCGCGGGCTTGCCAGAGGATTGGATCGCGTTCCTGCTGGCCAAGAGCTATGTCGAGACCGGCGGCAAGTTTGATCCGCTGCTAGGCCGTGGCCGGGCGAATGGCGCCCCGCTAAACGCCAAGATCAACAAAAGTCAGAGTGAGCAGGCGTCGGCGGAGCGGGCATGGGATCGACTTGTCGAGCAAGGGCGATTGAATCCTGATCTATGGCCCCGTGAATCATGGATCTTCGGATCCGGCGGCCTATTCGCCTTGATCCCCGCGTCCGTCCTTGTGGGCACCTACGAAAAATCAGGCATGGAAGACGATCCAAAAATCATGGATCCATGGTCTGTGTTTGATCCCACGATCGCGGTTTTCCTCGCCATCGATTACAACGATCGGCTTATGGGATGGGCCGGATACAAGAGCGAGAAAACGTGGGGCAACCTGTATAAAGGATGGAAGCAACCGTCAAATATGGGCAAGGATAACGACACCACACAGCGGAGTGTGCAGGCGTTCCGTGAGGCGCTCACTGCCACTGGCTCAAATCCTAATCTTGCAGACCGCAAGCCCACCCCGATCCCGGATCCGATGACCGTGATCCGGCCACTAATCTTCGGGGGTATGTCATGACCGGATGTTGCGGACCCACGATCTCGGGTGAGCCCGCCGGCGGCGGATCGGGCACGCCTGGCCCCCCAGGGCCACCGGGACCCCCTGGCCCGCCTGGAACCGGCGGGTGTGCGAATACTGTCAGGGTGGAGGCGGCCGATCCCTTCGCGACCCTGCCCGCTCCTGTGGGCGGCGTGATCACGCTACTTCCGGACACCTACTATGTGATTTGCGGGCTCGTGAACATCGGCCCCAATCGCATCGAAGTCCCGCCTAGCTCGGTGCTGGCGGGTAAGGATCCGCTGGTAGACACGCTAACGGCGGACCCTCTCCCGATCCGCGATCTGGTGAGCTTCCCGCAGGGCGGCACGATCCGCGATCTGGCGCTTGCCTGGCCCGTGCGAGCGGCGGCGATCCAGTTTGGCGTATTGGCCTCGCCGCCTGCTCCGCCCGCCGCTAACTGTGTGGCGTGGAATCTGTCGATCCTTGACCCGCGCGACGGAGTAGCATTTCGCGGCCTGGTGGGCTTCGCGACGGTCTCACGGATCACCGCGCGGAACGTCGAGCGCACCATCTACCAGGCGCCTGGCCCCGCACTCGGAGACAGCGCGATCGGTGCACTTTATGCCACCATGATCGCGAGCGAGAGCAACCCAGCAGGCGCAAAACAGATCCTCCTTCAAGGGGTGTCAGACGCCGTGGCCTGCTCAGCCATGGTCGTCACAGATTCCGATGCCACCGCGATCGGGATCGACATTCCCACGCCTGCACGATCTCTTCAGTTTTGGGGTTGTGCTTTCGGTGGCAACGGGATCCCATCGAGTATCCTGGATCCGAATACCGGAGCGCTGCTGACCACTGGCACGGCCGCACAGTCCGAGGCTGCCGCCATGGTCGGGTATGACAATTCTACGACGCGCGGATCGATCTCCGTTTTTCAGCCCGGCGGAGGGGTCGCGACCATCAGCCCAGTGGGATCGTACGTCCCCGTTGGTAACGGTGCCCCGGCTCATCCGCTCTATGCCCTGGGATCGTCAAGCGTCCGGTTTGCTCTGATCTCGCTAGGGGGAGCCCCCGGCGCTGATGTCCAGGTCCTCGAGTATGTCGGCATAAGGCCTTATATCGGATCGGTGACTCTGTCGCTGTCCGTCGCACTTGCCGGGGGTTTCATCACGACTCCAAGGGCGATCGGTGCTCGCCTTCTTCTGAATGGCGCCGTGCTTCCAGACGCGACATGGGAGGGGGGATTTGCTCCGGGGGCGATCGCGGTTACAGCTGGATCGCTTAGCTTCACAACTGGAATCACGCTTCAATCTGGCGACCAACTCCAGATCGAGATCGCGAACCTAGGGATTGATCCTGGCAATTTGGTCGTCACCGGGGCGGAGGTTTCGGTCTCATGACGGCCCCGGATCACGAGCTCATCACGGCGATGATCGCCAGCGGGCCGAGTGGCGTATTCTTGGCGCTGTCAGTCTTGATGCTCAAATCATGGGGCCAGAGGATAGAGGATCGATTCGGGAAGATCTCCGATCGACTTGACGATCTGGCCAAGCAGCAGAGTGCGGACAGCAAGCAAAACATCGCCGAGCTCGCGACCATCAAGGAAAAAGTCGAAGCCCAAAAAGCGCAGATCGCCGATATTGACTCACGGGTGCGAGGCATCCAAAACATTCAAGGCCTGAACGCAGCAAGGGGGATCCATGGATAGTGAAACGGGAAAAAGCAAAGCTCTCGAGCATATCACCACGGGTTTTTGGGTTGCGATCGGCGGGTTCCTTTTTTCAATGGTGCTCAAGGGCGGCCAAAAGGTTCTAAGTCGGGATTGAACCATGCAATACCACCCCACGCACGATGAAATCAGGCTGTTAGATGATGCCCTGAGCATCGACGATCCATTTGAGCGGGGGAACGCTGTCAAGGCGTGGTTCTACGATCCCGATTCCGGCGCCATCCGAATCACACCGCGCACGATCGGCACTGTCCTAGATTACCTCGCGATCCTTGTCCACTACGCCATGGAGGGAGGCGCCGATCTAAACGCAGAAGCTCGCCTGGCTAAAGTAGATGCCAGGCTTGAATATTATCGAGCCAAAACAGAATCCATGGCGGCGCTAGAAGGTCGCGATCGTGTCGCCGGGGAAAAGGATGATGTGGGAAGCCCGATCGGCGCCTATTTCCTCGAGGTCGCGAACCCCCTGCTAGGAATGGTGCCTAACATCTTCCCCGAAGATCCGGCGTTCGGCAAATACGCGGGCCAGCCCATCAATTACGCTGATTTTCAGCTCGCGATAATCGAAGCCCGCGCGGTGGATGTTGCGGTAGAAGCCCGATCCGAAGCTCTCAAGCAGGTGATCCCTGATCTCTGGCAATCGGCGAAGGATCGATTTGGCGAGGCGAAAGACACCATCAAGGCGATCGGGAATGTCGCGATCCCTGGCTTGGCGATCGTGGCCGGGCTTTACCTTTTCACGCAAATCAGGCGGTAAACCGTGGCTTCCACGATCTACCTATTTTCTCCGGTCTCGACTATCGGTCGGATCGTGGATCGGTGGACCGGCGGCCTAGGATTCTCCCACGCGGTTATCAGGACGGAATCTGGAACCTGGATTGACTGCACGCCGAAAAAAGGCGTTCACGTCATTGATCCCGCAGAACGCAATTACCGGGTCAGGCCATCGGGGCGCGTTGAGATAGAAGGCGCCGCCGGGGCTTATGTCGATCATTGCGCCGAGTCATTCGTGGGCAACCAATACAGCGATGCGCACAACTGCGGATCGTGGATCGTGAAGGCATTGCCGCCGGCGCTTGAGTCATGGGTTGAGGATTGCGCCGCGCGGTGGCGGATCCCGATCTCCCCGAACGCCCTTGCGGTAGCATTTGGCGTCGACACGGACGCGAGCGCGGTAGAGGTCGCGGGGACAGGCGGGCTATGATATGATCGGGATCCCTGATTGGATCGCCCCCTGGCGACTTTCGGGCCCTGGCCCCGGCGACCATCATCTAAGGGGCTGGGGTTTCTAAATGTCAAACGTGATCACGGATATCGAGGCGACTCTACCGCGCGTGGATTTCATCCCTGATTCCGGCGTGTCCGGGATCTATGACACGATCGCGCGTGAGCTCGAGCGGTGGATCGGGAAGAAAGAGACCGATCAATCCATGCTGGACACGCTCGCCGACTACTGGGCAAGCGTGGGCTGGACTTCGTGGGATAAGAACACATCGACGCCATGGTCTGCGGCTTTCGTCTCCTACGTTTTAGGGCCTGATTTTCCCGGCGCGAGCTCACATCGGAAATACGTTCAAGAGATCGTCGCCGGCAGCGCCCCCGATTGGGAAGCGTTTTCGATCCCGAAGAACCTTGACCAGATCAAGCTCAACCCCGGTGACGTGTTGGTCAAGCCGCGATCCGGGGGGTGGGGAAACTCGCACGGGGCGGTCGTCATGGAGGCCGGCGGCGGCGTGGCACGTCTTGCGGGCGGCAATGTGAGCAATACTGCCAAGGTGGAGTCAGAGATCAAGATTGACGACGATCGGCATATCGTCGGGGATCTTGGATCTTTCGCGGTCATCCTCAAAAATACAGCGGCCGGATCATCGGCGGGCGGGCGATCGGCTTCCATTGCCCCGATCGTGGCCGGCCTTGCACTTGCGGCATTTTTCTTGATTAGGGGGTCGACATAATGTTCGGCGAGGATTGGGATCGATACATCGTAGAAACCGCCGACGCTCAAGGGCTCGGCGGTGGCGGATTCTGGCGCGGCGAGCTCAACAGCCGTCCGTCGGCTTCGGATTCTCCGCTTCCGAGCAGCGCGGCGAGCCTGGGGACATGGTCCGCGTTCGCGACGGCCGGATCGCTCAAGGATGGCGCGGTCGGCAAGCTACTTGAGACCCAGTATAGGACTAGCGCGCGGCTGTATTACACGATCGGCCGATCGCTGGGATTTCCAAGGGGCGCCTGGTTGAATGCTTTTCAGCCCGTCGCGGCGGCGGGATCAATGTCGAATTGGGCGGAGTTTCCCGCCGGATCGAATGTTAGCCAGGCGCAGCTTGGGAGCATCAAGGAAATCGGCGGGATCGTAGTTTCCGCGCTAAATGGGCAGTGGGCGCAGCTCAGCGATGAAGAGCAGTTTAAGCTAATCGTCGGCGCCACACTAGGCGCGATCGATGTTATCGCGTCCACCTATCCCGCCGTGGGGCCCGTGGTAGACCTTGCGACGGATCTTATAGAACTAGGCATCATCTCACAGGTAGGAGATGCTACCGAGCCCAAGGAATGCGACGACAGCAGGGAAGCGGCGGAGCTTTCAGCCGAAGCCGATATGTCGGTGGTTGACAAGATCTTGGATCGCCTTGATGAGCCGGGCGGATCATCGCCTGATCTAACTGATTTTTTCTCGCCCCCTGGCGAGCAGGTTTACGGTTTCCCGCTGAAATTTGTTCCTGGCACCGTCATGGCGAGCTCCGATGCTTGCGGCGGCGGGATCGGGGCGATCAACCCTGATCCGTATAGGCTAGGATTCATCCCTGGCACGACTGGCATCCATCAAGGATTTCAGGCGACCGGCGATAAAATCAGCTTCTATCACGCGGGACCATGGACGGAGATCGGAAATTTCTTCCCTACCGCGAATTGCCTCATGTCGCGGATCTGGTCGAACATGCAGCAATCCGGCCCGCTCATGTTTTGCGTAAACGCGGATATTGCCCGCGATCGGTGGGCCAAGTATCTAGGAAGCTACTTTGACTTGATTCGCAATGGCTACGATACCGGCTCTAATATGGATTGGCGGGCGGCGATCTGGGACAGCTTCGCTGTTAAGCTAGGATTCGCGCTTTGGGAGGATGTTTGGGGGCCGCCGTCATCGCTTGATCTGGACGATTACTTTGCTTTCAGGCGCGGTGATGGATCACCCGTCGATCTTGACGCGGTGGCGTGGGGCAGCCTTCCTGTCGTGGAGCTCGGAAAGCTGAGGGCCAAGCAGAACGCCACGCTCGAGACCAAGTGGGCGGCATATATCAGCTATGGCTTTTCAGGCGTCCAAGGTTTAGACCTTGGCGCAACACGATGGTGGGACACCGTTCAATCGCTGATTTCAGCGCCCGCCCATATACGCGCCACGCTGGACGCGGAAAACATCGCGCTGCCAGAGCTTCGTCAGGCCGTAATATCGGCGAATCCACACGGCGGCCCCGGAGGCCTTGCCCCGGCCGATCCCGGCTCAAAGCCCGGCCCCGGAGGCCCTGGCGGCATTGTGGAGCCCGGCGAATATGAAGACATGTTTCCCAATTTTGATCTTGCCGACGTGGATCGCCCGCCGGGCAAGTCGATGGCGCAGATCTATGCGGAACAGGGCTTAGGTCTAGCATCGAAAAAAACGCCGCCAAGGCCTAAGCCAAGCAACACCGCAGCACTAGCAGCGGCGGGCGCACTGGCGGCCTGGTTCATGCTACGGCGATAGGAAGGATCCACCGCGCCCGGTCGTGGACCGACCAAGGACACGGCGGGCGCGGCTTCACCTAATCTTTGAGCGTGACATTGTCCGCGTATTCGATCGCGTCTGTTAGAGCGCAGAACACCGCAGACCATGCCCGTCCGTGCCATACGGGATCGAGCTCGGCGGCGATTTCCTTCGCGTCCATACCGAGCGATCCGCGCTTAACATAGTGGATCGACGTTCCAGTTTCGGGGTCATAGCAGAGGATCTCGAGCTCGAGATCCTCGCCCTGGGCTTTGAGGCCGTCGATTTCGATTTCGACGGGGCAGGGGGTCGCCGTGGCTTCAAGCGCGCTTTGAGCGGCTTTGAGCCATGAGTCGGATCTGTGGTCCATGTAAAGGACCACGGTTTCGATGGTGCAAGCCGGGTCGCTCATGATCGCACCTGTACCAGTCGATCAGAAATTGCCGATCTAAGATCCACCATGGCGAGTCTTTCGGACTTCGACCACGACAGGCCGCCCCTCTTGTATATGAGACCTGCAAGGCGGGTGTCGATCGTGCTCATCGCACTCTCAAGGATCCTGCCCCATCTGTCGCGCGGGCTCATGTCCGGGGCAAAGTCCCCAAAAAATGCCCCCTCACAATCTTGCTTAAGCTCGTAGGCTTCCGATGTGGCACACCATGACGAGTAATCAAGATCCCCATCGGAATACCGCTTCCAAGATTCCAGGCGGCAAACCCAGTGTGATCCGGTGGCATCGCAGAAGTGTATAGCAATCCTTCGGCCGTCCATCGACTTCCCGAAGATGGCGCCAGAGTGCTCACCGTCGAAGAAGTAGGCGGTCGATGCGATAAATGCGATTTGGTCGGTCATGCCATCTCTGACGGCGCCCGGCTCGAGGTATTCAGGCCGGGCCTATTTTATTTCTGGTAACAGAATCCACAATCTGTTACTCTCCGAAAATGGCAATTGGAGACCGATCGGCAGCTTTTACGCGGGAAGTGCGCGATCATGTCTAATGAGTGGTACACACCCCGGCCGATCCTCGAGCTCGCCCTGAGGCTCATGGGCCGCGAGCGGATCACCTATGACCCCTGCCCGCGCCCTGGTTGGCCTCGGCGCTGGCCGTGCGCCGATCTCTTTTGTAATGCCTCACTGTGCAATTGGGCCGATCGTGATGAGGCCCACGGGGTCTATCCGGAGTTTGACGCCATCGACCCGGATACGCCGCTTACAGGCTTTATAAACCCGCCGTATAGCTACCCGCTAGAAACGATCGTGGAGGCCCTGTCCCGCTACCACGAGGCCCCGGATCCGGACTCCGGGCGCCTGGCATTCCTTGTAAAGGGCGACTTCACTACAAATTGGGCGAGGATGCTAGTCGACCACTGCGATCACCTGGTCCTGCTACGCGATCGGATCAAGTTTGAGCGGGGAGATGGCGCCGCCGCAGTTCCGCCACAAATGGCAAATTTTGCCACGGTGATATTTTCGAAAGGCCCGATCTCACTCGCTGGCACGGCACCGGCCGTGCTTAGGGCGTTCGACCTATGAGCCGGATCAAGGAATACAGCGGAGGGCTCGAGCTCCACTCGGAGCACCATCAAGACATGGTTGGGATCGTGACGGGTTGGCTTGGGCAGTTCTCGCCACCCACGGCGGAGAGTTACCGTATATCCGTCGATCAATGGGCGCGATCGGTGAGTACCGATCTGCCAGGGCTCGCCGCTGCTTGTGTGACGGCGCCGATCGGTAAATACAGAAACGAAGTCGCGGCATGGTCAAACAAGATCCGCGCCGGCCAACTCGCCACGAATACGAAAAAGAGAAAGGTGGTCGCGCTCCGATCGTGGATCGACTGGATCGCCGATTATCGCGAGGATTCGGCAAAACCCCGCGTGCGGCCGATCAAGACAAAGGGCAAGCGGACCCATGTCCAGGTGCGCGGGGATTATGTCGAGCGCGTGGAGGCCGTGATCCGGGATCTATCCTCCCACGATCTATATCCTGATATGAGGCTTCGATCTCTTGCGATGGTGCTCCTGATGTTTGATTCAGGATTGCGCGTTGGTTCGGTCCTGTCGATCCGGGTGCAGGACTTCGACCGGCGAGCTCTCACGGTGAGCGCCAAGATGAAGATGCGATCCGGGCGTGAAACCCGGCCGATCTCGCAACGCACGGCGAATGCAATCACTCACCTGATCGTGGGTCAGACGCTCAAGCCCGGCGATCATCTATTCCATTCCCGCAACGCCACCCCACCATTTCCGCCACTGTCCAGGCGGGCGGCAATTGAGATCGTGGCCGAGCTCGGGCTAGGCACGCCGCACAAACTACGCCATGCCGCCGCTACTCGACTGGCAGACGAGACCGGCGATGTGTTCTTGGTTCGTGATTTTCTTGCGCACTCAGATATCAGTACAGCCAGCGTTTACGTCGATCGGTCGGCGGAACGCGCCAAAACAGGCACCGCGCTTGTGAGCGGTGAAAGTCAGGGGAAAAAGTGAAAACAATCAGCATCAAGATTCAGGGCACGACAGCACTTTTGCAGCACAGGTTCGGGGCAGAGGCCCAGGAAAGCACGAAGAAAACCGCGCGGGCGGTGCAGATAGAGGAACGGAACCCGCGTGATGAGGCTGAAGCGGTCTCATATCGCGATCGCGCCGGGCTCTGCTATCACCCTAGCGCGGCCATCGCTCGCCTGTTGCGTGAGAGTGGCGGTGCCCACAAGCAAAAAGGATCGCGCAAGTCGCTGAAATATATAGTTCCAGCTGGCGTGCGCATGGGCGACGACGTGATCGAGCTATACGAACTGGATGGTAAGACGCGCAAAAAGGACTTTGAAGTAGACTCGAGGCCGGTCACGATCCCCAGCACCAAGGGTAAGATCATGCGCCATCGGCCGATCCACTTCGAGTGGACCGCCCGGTTTGACATTGTGGTCAACGAAGATGTTCTTCCAGAAAAGGTCGTCCAGCAATTGCTCACAGAAGGCGGCGAGCGGATCGGGATCGGCGATTTTCGGCCTGAAAAGGGCGGGCCATTTGGCGTTTTCCAGATCAAGGAGTGGAAGCCGCTCAAAGATTGATTTTCCGGGCAAGGCGAGGCTAGGCTTGGCGGGGCAAGGCCTGGCTCGGCGGGGCAAGGCAAGGCTCGGCAAGGCAATCCCCGGCGGGGCAAGGCAAGGTAGGTTTCAAGGTTTTACCGAGGCGAGGCTCGGCATGGCCAGGCTTGGCGGTGCATGGCGAGGCTCGGCGAGGCAGGGCTTGGCAGGGCGTGGCTCGGCAGGGCGCGGCCTGGCTCGGCAAGGCTCGGCGAGGCATGGCAAGGAAGTTTTCAAGGTTTTCATCGGGGCCCGGCATGGCACGGCAGGGCGGGGCTGGGCTTGGCCTGGCCAGGCGCGGCGAGGCATGGCCAGGCAGGGCAGGGCAAGGCAAGGAAGTTTTCAAGGTTTCACACGGCGGGGCTCGGCACGGCTTGGCGGGGCAGGGCGAGGCAGGGAAGTTTTCAAGGTTTCATCGTGGCGCGGCAAGGCCAGGCGGGGCCTGGCGCGGCCCGGCAAGGCAAGGCAAGGGAGTTTTCAGGTTTCACGAGGCGACGCCTGGCACGGCAGGGCCCGGCGGGGCAGGGCGTGGCACGGCAGGGCGAGTTTGAGCGCGTCGCAAAGCTTGCGCGGGTGGCGCTCGTGGGGTAAAATTGACCCGTTATGGCTACACAAAACCGCGCTAGGGCTTGGAGCGGATCGCGCGGTCTGGCGATGCTCTGTTACCCCGAGGAAGATCGCGCGATGTTGATCGCGCCTGGATGCATGGCCGAGCTCGAGCCGGCTGGCGACGGCGAGTCGTGGCGCATTATGTGGAGCTCGAGCGATCTGCTAGCCGGCGAAGTTCTTAGCGTACGCGGGCTCGAGGCGAGCGCGGCGGCGTTAGTCCGCTAGTGAATAGACCGATCCGGGGCTCCCTCCCACCATCGGCGGCAGTGCTCCTGAATGATATCTTCACCTTTTTTCACGATCTGGCGAACACGGCTGGTCGTGATCTCCGAAGATAGCAGCGATGCTAGCCAGGGGCGGGACACGGCGGCGTGATATACGATCGCCCCGATGGCCTCGCCCGCCTTTTTCATCGTTTGGAGCGTTGGATCGTGCTGCATCACATGGTGCGTTTTGCCGGCCGAATCCTCAAACACGAAAAGGCCATGCGAGATAGAGCAGACCGATCCCGGCGCCGGGACAGGGCCATCAGGCGGGATCATGATCCCAGTGACAGTCCCATCATCGTGCCAAACACGGACGCCCGCCCCGGAATCCAGTGGTTCGGATAGCTTCACTTTTTTTTGAGTGATCATTGTTAGTAGGTGCCGATCGTTGGCGGCATGTTGAGGGGATCGACTTGAGCGCTGGTCATATCATCGACCTTGAGCGCGGCTGTTAGTTTTGGCGTGGCCGGGATCGTCTTGAAAAGTTCGCGGATCGCCATGGCCCGGATCATCGACTCCGGGTGTGTCTTCCAAGTGCGCCCGCCTTCATCGATCGCCTTTTTGATCCTGGCTTGCGGGATGACATGAACCCGCCGTTCACCGTCGATCGTGACGCTGGCATAAGCGGCGACGACTTCGGACCCACCGGGGCCGATCTCGTGCTCGACTTGTAAGCCGCCATCGCTGGAAAATCGGGCCCGGAAGTCGTCGCCCTGGTAGACCAGTTGGCAATGTACCGGAACGCCTGCCAGGGCGATCCATCCGCGGTAACCGATCATGATCGATGCCTCGCCGCGCTTGCCACTTGGCCGGATCCACACTTGCCCGAGCTGCGGATCAAGGTCCAGACCTAACAGGTAGATCTGGACCGCAAGCGCGGCGAGCCGCTCAGGGGCGACCATAGAAAGATCGTGATTCCCCGACACGATCGACCGAAGCTGCGCCCATACCCGCTCAGGGGTAGCGCCCACGCTCCGAAGTCGATCGGACCACTTATCAAGCTCGCGCGAGCTTCGATTGCCTACCTTATCAAGATCGGTCACGCTTGCCCCTCAAATCCGCCCGCAGGAGCATTAGCTCTGACAGCATCTTGCGTTCTTCCTCGAGCTCGGCATCACTGGCCCCGGCCTTGCGCATCTTCTCAAGCTCGGTGGTGAGCTCCACAAGATCCGCCGCTGTTACTCCACTATTGATCATCATCCTTGCTCCCCTGATTGCTTGCGCCCGCCATATCAGGCGCCTGATTGCATTGATCATTATTTTTCTGGCGTCGCCGTTCTTCCATATCCCGAGCGTGTTCCATATCGATCCTCAGGAGCGAGGAAAACAGCGCGATCGGGATCGCGAATATCACGATCAGGAAGATCGCAACGTCGCTCAGTAAAGCCGGGCCCGATCCTTCCATAAGCTACGAGCCTTTTCTCTCCGCTCGCCTTTTTCGACGTTCCGCGCGTCTCTCCTGCCGTCGTTTCTTCCATTTTTCCCACGGAAGTCGTGGTAACAGATCGATGATCCGATGCGCCAATTTTTGCCAGGGCTTCACTTCCGCAGGCTCCCACCCTCACATCGGATGATGTGACCATGGCGAGATAGGCGATCGACAAATCGCCGGCCGTATCTGTTCGCCATTGCCGACGCGTCAAGATTCGTGGTGATCACAGTCCGGGCCCGGAGATCATCGCGCGCGGCGATAAGTTCAGAAATACGCGATCGACAATGAGTCGAATCCGGCTCATCGCCCAGATCATCAAGCGCCACGATCTGAGCGTGCGTGACTTCCTCCGGGATCGCGTCCATCGACCGCGCGATCGATGCAGCCCTGATCCACACTGGCAAATGGGGCCACGGGCGATGGCCCCACGGGTCACATGGAACCCAATGACAATCACGACGCCCGCCCACGAGCGGCGGGCCCGACTGGACGATGTAACCCGCTGCAACGCTCTTGCCGGTGCCCTCTGGCCCCATGAGCGTAAGGAAGGCCCGATCAGGAGACTTCCACCTCCTCGCCTGCTGAATGGCCCGCGTATCACCCGTGGAGCTCGAGCGGGCCAGGATCGCCGCAATGCGCCACGGCACGCCATATTTGACCAGCCGTTGTTCCTCAGAACTCTCGTCCTTGGATTCGGTCTGTGCGGGCTCGCATGGGCTATCTTGGAGATCGTCATCGACGATCTTTATGCCCTCAAGGATCCTCGCAATGTCCTTGGAGTCGCCGGCCCGCGCCATGGCGGCGGCGGCTTCCTGGAGCAGCGCCGTGGCGACATCAAGCCCGCTCAAAACGGCACCTGATCCATGCTGTCAGTGGGATCGGGCTCGCCTGAACGTTCCCATGAGCTCTCGCCCGCCTTGCTCGCGTCGCCCTCCATATCGCCGCTCGAGTCGACCAAGCGGGCGAAGTTCTTCTCACGGTGAATAGTGCTGTGCGTGAAAAATAGCTTCCATTTTTTCGGATCCCGATCCTTGAGATCGGACTTGGACTGTGAAGTCCAGGCGGTCTTAAAATCATCGATGTCATATCCTGCCTTCAAAAGTACATCGATCGCCCGCCGTGATTTTGGGGTCCATTTTGCGGGGTGTAT